>JAPOQB010000360.1 GCA_026710965.1 Deltaproteobacteria bacterium
CCGCGCGCCGGCCCGGTGATCTCCATGGGCGTGTCCGCGGTGATCTTGCGGTTGTAGGACGAGTCCTTGACGATGGACCACTTGCCGTCCTTGCGCCGCAGTTCCATCACCGACACGCCGTGAGCGGCCTTGCTCTTGCGCACGTCATCCGCGTTCCGGGGCTTGTTGCCCTCGCCGCCGAAAATGATGCCGCGGTTCACGTACTCGTTGTTGACCGCCAGGACGTTTCGGCCGAGGTGGTTGAACAGCGCCATGCCGTCGTTGTTGTCGCCGAAGGCCAGCTCCTGGCTGGCGCCGGTGCCACGGGTCTTCTGGTCGAACTCCGTGCCGCGGGACCACATGGGATCGCCCCATCTGGCTACCACATGCCACCCGTATCCCTTGGGAACCGTGACGGTGTCGAGAACGTTGGCCGCCACCGACTCGAAGCCGAAGCGGCTGGCGCCGGCCAGCGCCGCGAGGGGCCTCAGCACGCCCGTGCTCATGACGAACGCGGATGCGGCGAACGCCGCGCCGCCGCTCAGGAATCCCCGCCGGGAAATGGCCTTCGCGGCCAGCTTGCCGAAGTCGGTTTCCATGAGAGGTGCATCGTGGGCTTCATCGAGATCCTGCTCTCCAATCTCCTGCCTTGCGGTCATGTCGCGCATTTTTTCCTCCGTGGTCGTTGCGATTCCAGCCGAGCCCATCGATCCGAACCGCCGGCCTGGGTCCGGGGCATCGGAACTTGATGACTGGAGACTTAACCGGGGCATGTTACATTCCCGTGACCATCCGACAAAGAAACGCGAAAATCAGACCGGAGCAGGCGTCTCGTTCGTTGGCCGATCCCGTTCGGGCGCCGCCTCATGCGCGTTGTCGCCGCGGCCCCGCGTGGGTCCGCCCTTGCCTCCTCGAACCGTGCGTGCGATATCTCTCCGCGTGCGGGTTTCCCGGTGGATGGTTCCAGTGATCCGGCCGTTGCAGGCCGCCAACACGAGCGAGGCGGGATATGGCATTCAAGCAACTGCGCAGACTCATGGGTGACGGCAGCGACCAGGAAGCGGAGGCTGACACGGACGTGGACATCACCTTCGGCATCGAAGAGGAGTTCTTTCTCGTCGATCCCGAAAGTCGCGACATCATCGCCGATCCGGACGCGGGGATCTTCGAGGTGTGTGAACGGAACCGTGGACCCCACGGCGTCGTGCACGAGTTCCTGCGTTCCCAGATCGAAACCAATACCCGCGTGTGCGAGTCGGTGGCCGACCTGCGCGGCGCGCTCAAGGAAACCCGCCGGATCGTGGTGGAGGCCGCGGCGCAATACGACGCCGCGGTGATGGCCGGCTCCACCCACCCCTTCGCGGCCTGGGACGCCCAGATGCCCACGCCCAAGGACCGCTACGAACGGTTCGCCAGCACCTTCCAGGAAACCGTACGGCGGCTGATCGTGAGCGGCATGCACATTCATGCCGGTTTCGGCGATGCGGATTCGCGCATACGGGTCATGACCGCCATCCGCCGCTACCTGCCCCTGTTGAACGCGCTGTCCACGTCGTCGCCGTTCAACGCCGGCCGCGAGACCGGATACAAGTCCTACCGGCTGAGCATCATGGGCGCGCTGCCGCGCACCGGCCTTCCCGCACCGCTGTGGTCCCGGGCGGAATTCGACCAACTGGTGGCGGACTACCAGAGGATGAACCTGATAGGGGACGGCAGCGAGCTGTGGTGGGATATCCGCCCGTCCCAACGATTCCCCACCATCGAATTGCGCATCTGCGACCTGTGCCCGCGCATCGACGACGCCATGTGCCTCGCGGCGCTGTACGGCTCCCTGATCCGGCGGCTGTCGCGACTAGACCGCGAAGGCGCGCTGCCGGCCGAGCCCCCGACCGAAATCATCAACGAGAACCGCTGGCTGGCCCAGCGCTATGGCGTCCTGGCCTTTCTCGGCGACACCCGCGAGGGCGGCCGCAAGGACATCGAAGACTCCGCCGCCGAGTTGGTGGAAGAGTTGGCCGGCGACGCCCGCGCCCTGGGTTGCGAGGAAGAGCTCCGGCACGCCCTCGCCATCATCCGCGAGGGCACCGGCGCCGACCGCCAGCTCGACCTGTTCCGGCTACGGCGGGTGGAGGGAGACACCGCGGCCCAGGCGCTGCGGGCGGTGGTGGACCTGGTGATCGAGGAGACGCGGGAGGGGGTTGGGGAGGAGAAGTGAAGTAAGTGCGGTTGCGTGACCGCGTGTAATTCAAACGAGTTCCGGCTCAGTGTGTCCCCAGCGCCTCCAGATCCGTCAACCACGCACCGAACCGGGGACATTCCTTGCGAATGACGGCCAAACCGATCTTTCCCGCCAGACGCGGGCCGTTAACCACCTTCCGATAACGCGGAATGGCCCCCAGGATACGCTTGCTGGGCGCCGTCTCGCTGTGATCGTTGATGTCCTCCGGGGTCGGAAACTGGCGCCGAATGTCCTGAAGCAACCGAACCGATTCCCCGGACACACCGGGAACATCGGCGAATACGCCTGCGTCCGAGAAGAGTAGCGCCTCAAACTCGTATCGCTGTACGTAGGGAAGCATATTCTCCCGGTGGACTTCCCGCCCGATCCGGTCCTTGATCTCGGCGAACAACCGCTCCTGCAACTTTTCCGGGTCTCCAGACACATGGTCGCGGAAACCGTAGTAGTCCACCAGCGACGTGACGGCGTCAAAGTTCCAGTACAAGCGGGACATCTCCGCCACCAGCCGTACGGTAGAAACGTTACCGCCACCGTGAAGTCCTCGAGCCCGGCCCAACAGAATCGGCGTGGCCTCGATTCCGTTTGCCCTTAGGTGTTCCGCAAGAACATCCTTGACGAATTCCCTTTCGGTTGACCCTTCCACCGACACGGCAAGCCGTATCACGGGTACCCCCCGAGAAGATTCTTCTGCCAGAGCTCACCCGATGTGAAGTTCTCGTCGAGCCACACCCGATAATCCTCCGGGGCCAGTTTGCGGAATTCGGTCCGGCCCTCCTTGAGGTCCAGGACAAAGATCTCGTCCAGGTCAAAAGCGTCGACAAGCAATGGAGATTGGGTCGCAACGATGACCTGCCTCTCTTCGGCGAGTGCCTCTATCATGCCTCCCACCAGGGCTACCGCGGCAGGATGTAAGCCCAGCTCCGGCTCGTCCAACAGAAGTACATCGGGCAGCATCTCCGGCGGGAGATTCAAGAGCGTCACGAGAGCGAAAAACCGCAACGACCCGTCGGAAGTCAGATGGGCGCCAAAGGTCTTCTCCGTCCCCTTGGCCTTCCATCTCAGCGACACTTTCCCGTAACTCTCTTCGATCTCGAAATGATCGAAGACCGGCAGGACCCGAGCGATGGTATGGCAGATGAGGTCATATCGTTTGAGGTCCTCGCGTTCCAACCTGTACAACACCGCCGCCAAGTTCCCGCCGTGAGTACGCAATTGGTTGTTGTCCTCGACATCCCTCTTTTTCTTGAAATCCGACGTATCCGATGTGTCGTGGAACTGGTACACGGCACAGTTACGAAGCAATTTCACGACGCCTCTGGCGATCTCGGCATTTTGAGAGTTGTAGGTCTGTGCGAACTGGACCAACCCGGTTTCTTGTTGACCACTGGGGACACGATGCCACGGTGTCTGCCAACCATTCCCTTCGAATCGGAAACGTTCACCCATGAAGAAGAGCCGGTCCGGATGGGCATGCTGCAGTTCGAAGTGGTAGATGTTGCGTCCATTGTCATTACGCAAGGTGATCTCCGCCTCGATGCGCTCGGTACGTCGGCTGCCGCCATACAACTGGTCATCGGCCCCACCCTGCCTCTCCACAAACTCCCCCAGCTTCCGGAACCTGAGCATCCATCTCAACATCTCGAAGAACCGGATGAAATTGGATTTCCCGGAGCCGTTGGCACCGATCAGAACCGCCACCTTGGGGATCTCCGAGAGTTCCACTTCCGCCAGCGACCGGAAGCCGCGGATACGGACATTTTCTATGACGGGGGTGCTCATCGGCTTCCTACCCGATCCGAGTCCGCCGGACTTGCGAAGGCATCGGGTGCGTTTCGGGCCATCAGGTTCGATCTATGTCGCGAGCGTGCAGGATACCGAACGGGCTCACCTGCAAGGCCCCTGCCTTATTGCGTCCGCGAACGCCCTGAAGCCAGGCGTCGGGGGAGGGCCGAGACGCGATGCGCTCCAACTCGATACCGAGATACTCCTCCATGGACTGCCCCCTCGACGCGGCCCGCGCCGAGAGTTCATCGCGAACATGCTCCGAAACGCCTCGGATGGTGATTTGTACCCGCATGATCGCATTGTGACAGCACCGCTATTACTCCGCAAACCACACGGCGGCCATGCTGCGCCACCCAGCCAGGGAGGTCCGCAAACAGCGCGGGGGAAATTGCCGCCGCCCCGGATTATTGCTAGTCTACATGGAAATTTCGCACTCACCTGAAGACGCCCGCGATTGAGACCGGGTGCTGCCAGTGCAGGAGGTTTTGCCATGTCCGTGATCGATGCCGATACCCATGTCGACGAGTCCGAATCCACCTGGGCCGCGTTGGAGGGGACGCCCTACGCGAAGTATATGCCCGTGACGGTCACCATGTCCGACGACGAGGCGAACCGGGCCGGCTTCAACACCACCACCCGGCGCAGTTGGGTGGTCGAGGGCAGGCTGCAGAACCGCGCGGTGCGGGACGAGATCAACCACCCGCCGCGGGTGCGGCGGGAGCTCGACGACGTCGAAGGCCGGGTGGCCCACATGGACGAGATGGGCGTGGACATCCAGGTCATCTTCCCGACCTTCTTCATCCGCCACAACACCGACAACGCCGAAGCCGAATGGGCGCTGGCCACCACCTACAACCGCTGGCTGGCCGAGAAGTGCGCGCCCACCAACGGGCGGCTGCAGTGGGCGGCGGTGCTGCCGTGGCTCAATCCGGAAATGGGCATCGAGGAGCTGCGCTGGGCCAAGGAGCACGGCGCCTGCGGCATCTTCAAGCGCGGCTTCGACATCGGCAGGAAAGTCACCGACCCGCATTTCTTCCCGGTGTACGAGGAGGCCAACCGCCTGGACATGCCGCTGTGCTTCCACACGGGCCATCCGCTGCCGTCGCGCGAGTGGGACCGCGGCTTCCCCATCATGTACGCCTTCGCCGAGCTGGTGACTTCCAAGGTGCCGGAGATGTTCCCCAACCTGAGGTTCGGGTTCATCGAGTCGGGGGCTTCGTGGATTCCCTACGTGATGTCGCAGCTTGGAGCCACCAAGCGCGCCGCGCTCCGCGGCACGGGGACCACGCTGCCGCAATTGTGCGACCTCGACCCCGACATCTTCCGCAAGAACCGTTGCTTCATCACCATCGACCCCATCGACGACGTGGAGTCGCTCCTGAAGTTCCACACCGAGGACAACCTGATGATCGGCACGGACTACAGCCACACCGACATCTCCGCCAACCTGAGCGGACTCCACGA
>JAPOQB010000113.1 GCA_026710965.1 Deltaproteobacteria bacterium
GGCCCCCCGACGGCGCCGACCCCGTATCCAGGTTCTCGTCGAACGTGACCTTGAGCTGCTTCCCGTCCACCGCCGCGCTGGAGAACTCCGGCGCATCCGAGTTGTTGTCCGCCGACTGGCCGCTGAAGTCCGTCACCTCGTTGCTGGCGGCGTCCTGGAGCGTGTCGCCGGTGGTCGGCTTGGCGTAGGCCACCGTGACCGTTTCCGTGCTCAGCACCGCCGAGCCCAGCACCACCGTTACCGTCGCCGCGTCAATATCCGCCGTGCCCGTGCCCGTGATGCTGCGGGTCGTGCCGCCCACGGTGGCGCTCACCGTGAACGCGCCCCCCGACGGCGCCGAGTCCGAATCCAGGGTCTCGTCAAACGTGACCTTGAGCTGCTTCCCGTCCACCGCCGCGCTGGAGAACTTCGGCGCCGTGGCGTCCGGCGTGTCGTTGGTCACGGCGTAGTCAGTGAAAGACGGGGCGTCGGTGGAGGCCGCTTTGCCCCTCAGCGGGTTGGCGGCCGGCTTGTCGTAGCTGACCTTGACGGTGTCGGTGTCCGTCACCGCCGAGGCCAGGGTCAGTTCGACCTTCTTCGTCATCGGGACGATACGGACGTTGGTGACGGACCGCGCGTCCTCGCCCACGTGAACCGTGTAGGCGCTGGTCGCGGGTTTCTGAGCTGTGCTCAGCTCGTGGCTGTACGTCAGAGTGAGCTTCGCCCCATTCACCACGGCGCTCCCCAACAGCGGCTGATGTACAGACGTATTGTTGCTCACCGCGATGTCGGTGAATTTGGCTACGTTGACGTTGGCCTCGTTGCTCAGCGGGACAGCCGGAGAAACCACCAGAGCCGGATCGTAGCTCAGCTTCACGGTCACGCCTCGGTGCACATCCTTCTCAAGTGCGGCTTCGAATATGTAAAGAGTCGAAATGGGAGAAAAATCGTCGTAGACCAGCGCTATCTCCTCGTCCCCGGCGGTCAACGTAAAGGCCGCCGCGCTGGCGAGCCCATTTCCAAGGTTCTGACTGAACGTCAATACCAGATCGTCCCCGTTCACCGTCGCCGAGGTGACGGTCGGCTGCGCCAGCGCCGGCGGCGCGGCGAAGAGCGCCAGCCCGGCCAGGACGGCGAGCACAAGCGCCATCAGCAGTCCCGGGCCCGACCCCCGGGCGTACCGAAGGGCGGCCCAGCGCGCACGGGCAGAGCGGAAGAAACGGGAGGAAACGCGCAGGCGGCAATCCTCGCCTGCGTCAACAGCATATCCACAAGCCGTCATCGTCATTGCCGGCCTCCAGACCCACAAGTGACGATATGCCATATTTCGAATAAATTTATCGTGTCCAGGTCGCGTCTAATGATATCCATCACATAACCTATTTGGCATATCGCGGTGCATCCACCAACGGAGCCCTTCACCCGCCCCAGACGGCGAATACACACGCGTTTTGGAATAACATGCGCGTAACGATTCAATTTATTTGTTGTCGCAACCAAAAGCCCTGCGCGCGTGCGCTGGGGGTACAGGGTCGGGACGGATAGTACCACTATAAATTATGAGAAACGAGTGAATATATGATAAAATTTCATTATTTCAGAATGAACTACCTTGAAATGTGGTCCGTCAGCACCGACCACGGTTGGGGGTGGCAATCGAATCGTGGTGGTGGGCGATGCGAAGGTATCGCGATCGGGGAGAGGGTATGGCAACACGCGCGAGGTTCCGAAGCATTCTTGTTGGCTGCCTGCTGGCTGTTCTGATGGGCGGCGCCGTGGCGGCTTGCAGTGGGGGAGGAGGCTCCATCCCTCCCGTTGTCGTCCCAGATCGGGAGGTCGAGGCCGGGACGGTGCGGGTAGCGGAGGAAACAACGAAGCAGGCGGAGGAGGAAGCCGCGAAGCCGGCGGAGGAGGAGACGGCGAGGTGGGCGACAGAGGAAGCCGCGAGGCGGGCGGAGGAAGAAACCGCGAGGCGGGCGGCAGAGGAAGCGGCGAAGCGGGCGGAGGAAGAAGCCGCGAGGCGGGCGGAGGAGGCCGCGGCCAGGCGGGCGGCGGAGGATGCAGCGAAGCGGGCGGCGGACGAAGCAGCGCGGCGGGCGGCGCAGGAAGCGGCGAGACGGGCGGCCGAGGAAGAGGGCAGGAAGCGCGAAACCGCCATTTCCGATCGGGCCCTCGTGCGAGCGTCAAGTGCTCCGCGAGGTCTTGTGTTCCACGCGTCGTACTTCGCCCCGGACGTAGCCGGCGGTCATTGGCTGCGAATACCGAGTCCCGGTCACCGATTCGACGGTCACTACCACATTGTTGACCGGGTTTCGGACTGGAGTGATTCGAGCAACGCCATCAAGTGGCCTTCCCTGGTCCTGGAAATGCTGCCATCATCCACTGACCTGCCTCACGGCATGGCCGTGGCATATACGAAGTCCACCGGCGATGGCGTGGACCTGGACTACGCCGCCTATGGATGGTGGGCCATCCTTCCGACGCGTTGGGTCACTCCACGTCTGATCGCGAGTAGCAGCGGCCTGAGCCTCGGGACCCGGACCCCCTCCGCGGACATGCCCGGGGCGGACACCGAGGTCACGGCGACCTGGCGCGGTCGCGCCACCGGCGTCGGCGTGGGCGGATCCAGCCGCTGGGTGCTGGCAGGCGACGTGGAGTTGAACGCAACGTTGCGGGGCGCCAAACCCGGAAAGGTGAACGGCAAGATCACGAACACGCGCGCCGCGTCCGTCGACACCAACCTGCGGGACACGGGCAAGGCGGGGAACTGGTACACGGTCGTGCTGGAATCCACCGCGGTGAACGGCGGCGCTTATTCGGGCAATGCTTCCGTCCTGTCCGATCTGCCCGAGGGGTTTGCCGGCCCCCGATTCCCCGACTCCTATGCGGGCTGGTACACGGGGATGTTCTACGGCTCGGGCGCCGCCGAGACCGCCGGCAAGGGATATCTTTTCGAAAGCACTCTCAACTATGGCAGCGACAATGCCGTCGTCTTTGGTTTCGGCGCCAGGAAATGACTCCGCCGATCCCGGGAGTCCGCCGGCGGTCAGCGCGCCGGCGGATTCGGTGCGGGCGGTTCGACCCTACGGCTGAGAGTCCGGCATCCTGCGGCCGCCGAAGGCGCCGACCACGACCTTCTCCCCCATGGAAACATCGGCGTAAGCCTCGATGAGCCACCATTGGCCGGCGGTTTCCGCGGCTTCAGGACCGTAGAACGCGCCTTCGTACGCGCCCGCGGGGGTAAAGAACCGGGGGCCCGCCTGGGGCGTGCCGATGACCGAAAGCCGGCCCTTGTAGCCGTTCCCCTCTATCGGAGTTTCCATCAACCGAAACTCGTGCCAGTCTCCGGCCGTGCTCGCGTCGACTTGCAAGGTCTCCGGATCGATGCGCGCGATCCGCATGTTGTCCAGCATGCCGCGTATTCTGCCGGACGGGCCTTGCAACTCCGCGGTCAGGACGGTATCGCCCTCCAGCACCCAGCGGCCGTCCGCATCCTGGGCATGACCGGTGGCCGGGCCGCTCCACGTCGCCGCGACCGGGGAATCGACGGACCCCGGCATGTCGCGCGGAAACGTTTCGATGCCGAGGCTCATGCCGCCATGGGCGCTGAGCGTCCGGGTGGTATCGGAAGCTCCACCGCCCGGCACCGGAGCCATCGCCCACCAGCCGTAAGCGGCGTATTGCAACGTCGTGCCGTCGTTGCCGGCGACCGCGTAGGCGACGGCGAAGTCATGCTGAATGCCGACGTCCGACGGATGGCTGCCTCCGAACAGGGCCGGCCAGATGAAATCGGCATCCGGGTCCGCACCCCAACCCTCCACCGCGTCCTCGCCGGTAAAGGGATAGGTTCCGCGGAGCCCGGCCCGGCCCCGTATGTGCAGGACGTGGCCGCCGTCCACCGCCGGCCAAATGTAGGCATCGGAGTCCAGGGTGGAGGTGTCGTCCACTCGCCAGGTGGGAGGCCAGGGGCGGGTGAACGTGTTCGGCGGCAGCAGGAGAAACGATCGCGTAGCGACGAACTCGCGGATGACTCCCTCATCGGCGGAATCCGCCTGTTCGTCGAGGACCTCGGGAAGGGTCTTCTCCAGGTCCCGGTACAGGTGAGGACCCGTCAGAACACCCGTCTCGGGGGTACCTCCCCCGGAACCGCCTCCGCCTCCGCAACCCGACACCGCCAGACCGAACAGCAGGCACAGCGAAACCGAAACCATGTATCGTTTCACGGGTTGTTTCTCCTCTCCAGGACAAGCGGGCGCCATCGGCGCGGGCCGTTGCGTCAGCCGCGCGGCGCGGAAGATGTGAACGTCGGAGAGCGCCCAGCCTCGTGGGCAGTACTATACAGGAAACTGAATAACTATTTTGTATCGATCAGGAGTGAAATAGTGTTTAAACAATAAACATGGCGTGCGCGAACCAGGCTCGAACCAGTCCTACCCTCGGCGACGTGTCCACGGCGAGCACAATGACCACGTGTGGCGCCCTTCGACTTCGCTGCGCTACGCTCAGGGCGAACGGTATCTTCATCGGAATTCCTTGACTTGAACGTTCGCCCTGAGCGTAGCGCAGCGAAGTCGAAGGGCGCCAACCCATGTCGCAGGGGGCTTTCGGTGCGTCCGGCTCGTTTGCCGCGGCTGCGTCCCCGGTCGATCAGGCCACGGAGTTCCCTGAAAAGCTCCGGTATCGCCTGGACTTCGTCCAGGATCACCAACTTGTCTTCATGCCCGGAGAGATAGTCAACGGGGTCGGACAGCCGCTCACGGTCTGACTGCGTCTCAAGGCCCGCGGAATCAGCTCTGATCGAGTCGGCCGGCGGCGGGTTGGACGGCCACTTCCAGGGCGTTCAGAAACGCCCTCCCGATCAAGTCCATCTTGCGGAGCAATTCGATCCGTGGCGCGGCCTGGGCCAGTTCGCCGGCGGACAGCAGCGGGGCGACGAGGCCGCAGCCGTCCGCGAGGGTGATGATGACGATATCGCGGGGAGCCGGGATCACATCGCTCAACAGCACCTCTCTGATACGTTGTCTCAACTCGCTGTCGCTGCCGACGTCCGCCACCGAGTAGCGTCGCGCCCCGAATATCCACAGGAACCGGTCATCCCTTGGCTTCAGGACGCGGTTCTCGATCAGCCGCGCCAACGCCGCTTCCCTGATCTTGTCGGCGTGCCGGGTAGCGTGCTCGACCCAGTAAAGGGCGTCATGGGCCTGTTCGGTCCGCGCGATCTCGGCGAGCATGGGATCGAGCAGACGGTCCCCGACCTCCGTCAAGTCGGTGAGGAACAGCCGATGCACGTCGGTGTCGATGCGATTTTCCAACGCGAGGTCCATCAATACCGCCCCGCCGAGGGCGTACCGGACCAGCCATTCGGGCGCTCCCGAAAGCGTTCCGTCCTCGTCGCGGAGCAGCAGTAGAAATTCTTCGGCGAGTCTCATAGCCCGGCGCCTCGCGCCGACACCAGCGTCAGGAGGTAGTAGAATACCACCGCCAGTACCGCCCCGACAGGAAGCGTCACGATCCAGGACACGAATATCGTACGGACCACGCCGAAATCGAGAGCGCCCATGCCGCGGGCCAGACCGACGCCCATCACGGCGCCCACGAGTGTCTGGGTCGTCGACACCGGCAGTCCCGTGCCGCTTGCCACCACCACTGTCGTGGCGGCGGCGAACTCGGCGGCGAATCCACGGCTCGGCGTAAGCTCGGTGATCTTTCTTCCGATCGTCGCCATGACCCGGTACCCGAACGTCGCCAGGCCGACGACGATGCCCAAGGCGCCGATTAGCAGAACCCAGGGCGGAACCGCCGACTTGTGGGCCACTTCGCCCATGGACACCACACCCATGATAGCGGCCACGGGTCCGACGGCGTTGGCGACGTCGTTGGAGCCGTGGGCGAACGCCATTCCCGACGCGGTGACGATCATGAGGACTCCGAACACCCTCTCGACGTCGGTAAAGCGCGATTGTCCCCCGGTAGGCGACTCGAGGCTCCGGAAGCTCCCGCGATCGATGACCAAGCGACCGACGAACGCCACGAGGCCGGCCAGGAGCACCGAATAGAGTATCGCCGTCGGCGTGCTCAAGTCCATGCCGACGTGCTTCAGGCCTTTGACAAACGTCACCATCGAGGTCACGAGCGCCGCGGCGAAGATGTACACCGGAACGTAACGGCGCGCGTACACGGCCGGATCGTCCTTGTCGAAGATCAGCCGCTGCACGCTCAGCACCAGAAGATACGAGATGGTTCCCGCCAGGATGGGCGTGACGACCCAACTCGCGGCAATCGTTGCCACGTCCCGCCAGTGCACAGCCTCGAATCCGATCGCTGCCACCGCGAATCCGATAATCGCTCCGACGATCGAGTGCGTCGTCGATACGGGCCAGCCGAATCTGGAAGCCACGGTCAACCAGGCCGCGGCGGCCAGGAGCGCCGACAACATGCCGGTGACGAGCAGGTCCGGGTCATGCTCGAGCGCCCCGGCGTCGATGATGCCCTTGCGGATCGTCGAGGTGACCTCGCCGCCGGCCAGAAACGCCCCGAGGAACTCGAACACTCCGGCGATGAGGATGGCGCCGCCTACCGTGATGGCCCCCGCCCCGATGGACGTCCCCATCGAATTCGCCACATCGTTGGCGCCGATCGCCCAGGCCATGTAGAGACCGGAGCAGATCGCCGCGATCACAATGACGGTGACACTCGTGTCCACGGAATTCCGTTCCTCCGGCGGTTCACAGATCCCGATCCCGCAGGTCCGGCCGCTTTATTACCAGCCCCGCGGTGATTCCGATGCAGACCGCGGCGGTGACCACCAGGGTCCAGGGTGCGCCGATCAGCGCGGCGACGGCTCCGGAGTGGGCTTCGCCGAGGGACGGAGCGCCCACGCCCAGTATGCGCTGGAAGCTCGCGGCGCGCCCTCTCAGGTTGTCCGGGGTGCGGGCCTGGATCACGACCTGGCGCACCACGGCTTGCAGCGCGTCGAAGACCCCCACCAGGAACAGGATCGCCACCGACCCAAGAAACCACGTCGAGAACGCCAGCCCGAAGAGGCAGCCGGCGTAGGCGATGACGCTGAACGAGATGAACAGGCCCTTGTAGGAGATGTTCCCCAGCCACATGACCGCGCCCACCCCGGGGAGCGAACCCAGGGCCGGCGCCGCCAGCAGGATGCCCAGGCCTTCGGGGCCCAAACCCATGGCCACGGCGAAGATCGGCAGCAGCGCCCGGTAGCTGCCGAAGAACACCGCCGCGAACTCGGTCACCAGCAGGACCACGATCAGCGAGTTGCGCCGGATGAAGGCGATCCCTTCGAGCAGGCTCTTCACCGGGGACTGCTCCCGGTCCAGCGGCCCGGACTCGTAGCGCATGCAGACCATGATCGGGACCGACACGATATAGATCAGGCAGGCCACCGCGTAGGTCCATCCGGAGCCAGCGACGCCGATCAGGACGCCGCCCACCGCGGGGCCCACGAGCTGCGACAGTTTGCGGACGGACGCGATTTGCGCGAAGGCGTTGACCAGCAGCTCCCGCGGCACCAGCCCGGGGACCATGGCAGTCCGCGCCGGTCCGGCCGCGGTGGTCAGGGTCGCGTTCACGAAGGCCGCCAGGTAGATGTGCCAAACCGCGATGAGCCCGGTGAGGGCCAGCGTCCCCAGGGACAGGGTGATCAGGGCATTCACGCCCTGAACCAGGATCACGAACCGGCGCCGGTCGATACGGTCGGCCAAGACTCCTCCGGCGAGCTGGAATACCAGCGTGGCCAGGCCCCGGACCAGCCCGGTGAAACCGGTCAACAGCGGGGAGCCGGTAAGATCGTAGACCAGCCAGAGCTCGATCGTGCGCTGGAGCTGATAGCTGACCGAGGTTCCGAAAAGAGCGATATAGAGCAGCCGGAAGTCACGAACGTCCAGAGACGACAGGCCGCCGCCGCTCCGCCTTACAGACAACACCGCGACCCAACCCGCTTCCGGCGGCACCCTCCCGATCCGCCGGAAAGGTAGCCGCCGCACCGATATGTGTCGATTGTGTTCACACGTGTGTCCACGAATACGTTATCCGTTGGGTGCGAGTGTACTACCTATGGAGACCTAATCTTCCGGACGAATCGGACAATCATTTGATTGAGCTTGCGGTAGCCGGAGGGGCCGAGGTCATCGTTACCCACAATCAGCGCGATTTCGGTCGCACGGAATTGCGTTTCCCGGGGTTACGCGTGCTAACACCCAGTGAGTTGATCATGGAGGAATGAAAGATGTCGACGGTGACCATCCGTTTGCCTGATGATACGCACGCCCGACTGAAGGAGATCGCCAAGAGTCGGCGGATGAGCGTGAACAAGCTGGTGGAGGAGCTCTCCACGATCGTCATCGCACAGCACGATGCGGAGACCCGGTTTCGGGCCATCGCGGCCCGTGGTTCCATAGATGCTGGGCTGCGCATCCTCGACAAGCTCGACGACTCGTTCGGTGGGTAACGATACCTTGCCTTTCAGGAACCAATTCAGCGGAACCCTTCCGTCGTGGCGTGGGGGCCGTACAGGTCGGTCTCCATGAGCTCCGCGGCGGCGGCGCCGGCGTCGGTGAGGCGCAGGGTGCAGCGCGACTCCAGCATCCAGGCGTAGTAGCCCTCGGGCACGTCCTCGGAGGGGCCGTGGTGTATCACGCCCTTGGGCACGCAGGTCAGCATGCCCGGCTCGTCCACGCCGCCCCAGGCGCCGGGGCCCTCGAAGTAGTAGATCAGCTCGTCGTAGTCGACGTTGTTGTGGATGGGCGGGCGCCGCCGGTGGCGGGCGCTCAGGTTGTAGAACAGCTCGTCCCGGCCGGGCGACGCAATGAACTGCACCGGGGGACCGTTGGGATCGGTGGGGACGTCCCTGAGGTTCA
>JAPOQB010000022.1 GCA_026710965.1 Deltaproteobacteria bacterium
CTTGTCGATCTCGTCGATGAACACGATGCCCGATTGTTCCACCCGCCTCGTGGCCTCGCCCACCACCGTGTCCATGTCCACCAGCCCGGCCGCTTCCTCCTGGGTCAACAGCTTCATGGCCTCGGGAATCTTCACGGTCTTCCTCTTGGACTGCTTGGGAAGCAGGTTGGAGAACATCTCCTTGATGTTGGACTCCATCTCCTCCATTCCCTGCGGGGTGAGCACTTCGATCATCGGCGTCATGTTCTGAGTGAGCTCGACGTCGACGGACCGTTCGTCCAGTTTACCCGCCCGCAGCATCCTCCGGAGCTTCTCCCGGGTATCCGGCGACGGCCGTTCCACCTCGCCGTCACCGTTCTCCGGCGCCTGCGGCTCCGGCAACAACAGGTCCAGCACCCGCTCTTCCGCCAGGTCTCTCGCCTTGACCTGGACCTTTTCCTGCTCTTCCTCCCGGACCATCTTGACCGACAGGTCCATGAGGTCCCGGATGATGGATTCCACGTCCCTTCCGACGTAGCCCACTTCCGTGAACTTCGACGCCTCCACCTTGATGAACGGCGCCTGCGCCAGCTTGGCCAGCCGCCGGGAGACCTCGGTCTTCCCCACCCCGGTGGGACCGATCATGATGATATTCTTGGGGGCGATTTCGTCCCGCAACTCCTCGGGCACCAGTTGACGCCGCCAACGGTTCCGCACGGCCACGGCCACGGCCCGCTTGGCGTCGCGCTGGCCCACGATGTAGCGGTCCAGCTCCGAGACGATCTCGCGGGGCGTCATCACCGGCGTCAGCGACTGTCCGCTCGACGCCCGAACGCTCATCTGTCGACTTTCATCCTTCATGGGGTCCGTCTTGAGAAACCGTTAGCCCGCGGCGGCCGGGCACACCGTGCCCCCGGCTCGACGCGGCCCGGGATCAGGGCAACTCCTCGATGGTCAGGTTTTCGTTGGTGTAGACACAGATCGATGCGGCCACCTTCATGGATTCTTCGGCGATGGCGCGAGCATCGAGCGGACTATGATGGACCAGGGCGCGCGCGGCCGCAAGTGCGTAGTTCCCCCCCGAGCCGATGGCGATGACGCCGTCGTCGGGCTCCACCACGTCGCCGTTGCCCGACACCACCAGCGAGCTCTCCGCATCGGCAACGATCATCAGCGCCTCCAGCCGGCGGAGCATGCGGTCACCGCGCCACTCCTTGGCCAGCTCCACGGCCGCGCGCTTGAACACCCCGCCGTGTTGCTCGAGCTTGCCCTCGAACTTCTCGAACAGCGTGAACGCGTCCGCGGTGGCGCCGGCGAACCCGGCGATCACCCGGTCGCCATAGATCTTTCGAACCTTGCGCGCCGTGTGCTTCATGGCCGTGTCGCCGAGGCTCACCTGCCCGTCGCCGGCGACCACGATCCTGTCGCCGTGCCGCACCGCAAGGATGGTGGTTCCGTGAAACATCGTTGGCACTTTAACATGAAACAGCGGACTTGGCAGGCCCTCACCCCGCCGAGGGACGCGCGGGGAGCCCTTTCACGGAGTGGTGTTCCCGATGCCTCAGGCCCTGGGGTGCGCGCGGTCGTACACGGCCGTGAGCTGGTCGAGATTGACGTGGGTATAACGCTGGGTGGTGGAGAGGCTCACGTGGCCCAGCAGTTCCTGGATCGAGCGCAGGTCCGCGCCGGCGTTCAGCAGGTGCGTGGCGAAGGTGTGGCGCAGGCCGTGGGGACCCATGCGCACGGGAATGCCGGCGAGACGCAGGTATTTTTCCACGATCCGGGCCACGCTGCGGGTGGTGATGCGGGTCCCGAAACGGTTCAGGAAGACCGGCTCGTCGCCCCGGGCCGCGCGCCCCCACCGGCCCCGTTGATGGTCGGCGTAGTCCCGCAGGGCCGCCAGCGCCACCTCCCCGACCGGGACGATGCGTTCCTTGGATCCCTTGCCGAAGACCCGGAGCACGCCCAGGGAGAAGTCCACGTCGCGCCAGTCCAGGCCCACCAGCTCGCTGACCCGGACGCCCGACGAATAGAGCACCTCCATGACCGCCCGGTCACGGGCCGGGAGAATGCCCTCTTCCGGCAAACAGCCCAGCACCCGGAAAGCCTCGTCGACCGACAGGAAGGTCACCAGCGGGGATTCCTGCTTCGGCGTCGAGAAACCCACCAACGGGTCCCGGTCGATCACGCCTTCGCGCAGGAGATAACGGAAGAAACCCTTCAGGGCGGCGAGCTTCCGGCCGATGGTGCTCTTCTTGCGGCTTTCGTGGAGGGTCTTGAGGTAACCCCGGATCCACTGCGTGTCCACGGCTTGCAGCGAGGATGTTCCGGGGCTGCCCAGGTCGAGCCCGTTCTCTTCAAGATACCGGCGCAACCCCTCCACGTCGGTCAGGTAGCCCTTGACGGAGTGGAGCGAGAACCGTGCCTGATCCCGCAGATAGGCCCCGAACCCCTCGATTTGCCGTGCGAATTCGGTCATGTGGGAGTGACCGCCATGCCGCCTGCGTGAATCGGGTAGGGGCGTGTCTGAAACCCGCCCCTACCCGGTTGCGTGCCTACAGAGCCGGAGCGTAGAGGTTGTCCGGCAGGCCCTTGATGTAGTCGACCGTCTCCTCCAGCGACACGACGTCCGCGTACTTCATGTTCATGTCGAAGAGGTTGATCTTGTGGGACGACTGGCCGCGGTCGAAGGTGCACTCCTCCACCACGCTGACGCCGTAGTTGTAGGAGAATGCATCGATGACCGACGCCCGGACGCAGCCGCTGGTGGTGGTGCCGGCCACCAGCAGGGAGTCGGCGTGCACCTCGTTCAGCATGCTGGTGAGCGGCGTGCCGAAAAAGGCGCTGGGCTTCTGCTTGCGCACCACCACCTCGCCCTTCTGGGGAGCGATCTCGGCGACGATCTCATTGCCCTTCTTGGCCAGTTCCTCGAAATCCTCGGTGCCGCGGGAGTTCTTGCCGTGCCAGCGGCCGAAGGCGACGGACTGCTCCTCCCCGTGGCCGGTGGTGTAGAAGATCGGCAGGTGCTTCTTCCGGGCTTCCTCCAGCAGCGTGACGATGTGGTCCACGCCGACCCAGCCCTCCTCGCCGCAACTGTTGCGGAAGCGCTTGACGGACTCGAGGATGGGTTCCCGCCGGTCGCCGACGAAGTTGTAGTTCACGTCGATGACGAGCACCGCCGGGCGTTGGCCGAACCCGGCCTTGGCGCCGTAACCGGACAGCGCGAATACTTCCTTGTCACGATCGGTCAGAATGTCGTCCCAGGTGGGCATGTTTGTCTCCTCTCTGGATAAGCGCCCGGCGGGCAACCACCCCGGCGGCCCGGAGCCCGGCACGCATATTGCGATTATTCCCCTTGACGGCGTTCCCGTCAAGGCGCACCCGCCGGGTGAACTCTCGGGGACACGCCCGATCGCCGTAGCGGCAAGCAGGGGCGCTGCGCGTGCCGCTCGCGTTGTTTCGGGGTCCGGGGTCTTGTAAAATTTCCCGGAAGCGAACGGAGGACGCGACGATGGTGATCTCGCACACGCCTGCGGGAGGCAAAGACGGGGTACGCACAAACTCGAAGACCGGTTTGCGTGAAACCACACCGCCCCCGCTGGAGAACGGCGACCGATTGACCCGGGACGAGTTCGAGCGGCGATATGACGCGATGCCGGATTTGAAGAAGGCGGAGCTCATCAACGGAGTGGTGTACATGGGTTCACCCGTTCGCTTCGGGAAACACGGCGAGCCCCATGCAAGGTTGTTAACCTGGTTGGGAACCTACGCCGCCTTCACCGAGGGAGTTCGGCATGGCGGCAATACGACCGTGCGTCTCGATTGGGACACGGAGCCGCAGCCGGACGCCTTGTTGCGGGTGGAGCCCGAGGGCCACGCCAACTCGCGGATTACCGCCGACGACTACGTGGAAGGCGCGCCCGAATTCGTGGCCGAGATTTCTGCGAGCACCGTCTCTTACGATTTGCATGACAAGATGGATGCCTACCGTCGGGCCGGCGTTCGGGAATACCTGGTATGGCGGGTGGAGGACCAGGAGGTTGACTGGTTTCTGCTGCGCGATGGCGAATACGTCCGCATCCCACGCGGTGCCGATGGTGTCTACGAAAGCAGTACCTTTCCGGGATTGCGGCTGGCCGTCACGGCCCTGTTGGCCGGCGATATGGCCCAGGTCATGGGCGAACTTCAAAAGGGTCTGGACGCCGCCGAACACGCCGAGTTCGTCGCCTCCCTGGCATAGCCTTCGCTCCAGCGGCCGCCCTCTTTCGTCTCGTACGAGCTGCTTCCGTGCCGGCTGAGTTCCTTGACTTGGCAGGCCCCAGATTCCATATTGACACGTCGTGTTGACGGATCAATTGAATCGGCCGTTGTCTGACTTGCGGATCTCCGTGACGGACAGGTGCAACTTCCGTTGCACCTACTGCATGCCCTTCGACCACTACGACTGGATCAACAAGCGGGAGATCCTCACCTACGAGGAGATCTGCCGGGTGGTGCGGCTGGCCGCGCCCCTGGGGGTGCGCAAGATCCGCCTGACCGGCGGGGAGCCGCTGCTGCGTCGCGACCTGCCGGACCTGGTCCGGCAACTCTCGCACATCCCGGGCATCGAAGACATTGCGCTGACCACAAACGGCTCGCGGCTCGGCGACATGGCCGGGGCGCTGCGATCCGCCGGGCTGAACCGCATCAACGTGAGCATCGACAGTCTCGACCCGGAGCGTTTCACGCACATTACCAAACGCGGCGACCTCGACAACGTGCTGAAGGGATTGTTCGCGGCCCGGGAAGCCGGATTGGACCCGATCAAGATCAACGCGGTCATCGAACGCGGCGTCAACGAGGACGACGTCCTCCCCTTGGTGGAGTTCGGTCGGGAGCACGGCTTCGTCATGCGATTCATCGAATACATGGACGTGGGCACGGCCAACGCGTGGCGGCTGGAGCGGACCGTGCCGAAGGCGGAGATCCTGGAACGCATCGGCGCGCGTTACCCGCTGGATACCCTCGGCCGCGGCGACGGCAACGCGCCCGCGGTGGACTTCGCCTTCCGCGACGGCAAGGGCACGGTGGGCATCGTGGCGTCCGTGACCGAACCGTTCTGCGGCACCTGCAGCCGCGGACGCCTCACCGCGGACGGCCGGTTCGTCACCTGCCTCTTTTCCCGCACCGGGCACGACCTCAAGGCACGGCTCCGGAGCGACGCCGGCGACGACGAGACCGGCCGCTGGCTGGAGGCCATCTGGACCGGCCGCACCGACCGGTTCTCGGCCGACCGGCTCAACGCCATTCAATCTCCGGACGGCTACGACCCCGGCGAGCACGACAAGATCGAGATGATTACGCTGGGCGGATGACGCGC
>JAPOQB010000021.1 GCA_026710965.1 Deltaproteobacteria bacterium
GGAGACGGCGTGCAGCGGCCACCGGCGGGCCTCGGCCGGATGTGTTTTCCAGCATGAGGAGTGAAGATGGAAAATCATGAAACCGCACTCGTCGAGAACCACTTCTACCTGTTCGCCATGTGGATTGCCCTTGTCAGACAGTTGGCTCTGAAAGGCGTATTGTGCGCGTCCGACGTCGACGACATCATTGCGTGCCTGGAACACGTGGCGGAACCCGGATCATTCCCGTCCTTGTCGGACGAGGAGCTCGTCCAGCGTTTTCCGAAAGTGCAAAGTCCGCTTGCGCGGCAGATTCTCGCCGGTCTTCAGCAGATCCTGAAACGCTCCCTGGAGCATTGAAGCGGCCTTTCGGCCGCGGATGGTGGCGTACCCTTTCCCCGCTACCTCGTGGCGCCGAAGGAGCCGGTCGCGGTGGTGCCGGTGAAAACGCCGCCGACTTCCTCGTGGTTGGGGCCGTAGAACCGCCCTTCGACATCGCTCGCGGCTGACGCAAAGGAGCCGTCGCTGCCCACCGGGACCTCCGACCACCCCAGGTCCGGGAAGGGTTGGTTGGCGTCCACGTTGTCGATGTCGAACAGCGACACGTCGACCTGGTTCCGGCCCAGGTCGTAGACCACGGTGGCATCGCCCATGAGCGTCTCGGGTCTGTTGTTCACGTAGGTTGCTCCGACCATGGCTCCCCGCCAGGTCGCGCTGGCCGCGGGACGCGATCCGCTGCTCCGGCCCCACGACGATCCCGCGCCTATGAGCAACCCCTGGAGTTCTCCCGAAGGAACTTCCGCCACGCGCACGTCGAAGCCGCTGTACTGCAACCAGCCGCCGTACCCGCTGGCGTCCAATGACAGGCCGGTGGAGCCGACGAAGTCCCATTCCCATGGCTCCCGGACCTTGGTGAGCGGGATGCCGCCCCGGTGCCCTGCCGCGGTGAACTCGGCCGCGGCGCTGACGCCTGCGGCGAGGTCTCGTTCCGAGGACGCGCCGGTGGTGGTTTCGTTACTGGCGCAACGCCCGCCGCCGCACGACGTCCGGGCGGTCGTGTCCAAGCCGCCGAGGATGATCGAGACATCGGACACCAGGAGCGAGTCCGCCTGGCTGTAGACCGCCTCGACCCCGGTCCGGATCTCCCGCGGCGTCAGCGGCGTGACCGCCTCCGAAGCACCGACCTCCGGGTGCGCAACCCAGGTGGCAAAGGCCTGGCCGGTGGCGGGGAGGGTGACGGTGATCGTTTGGGAGGGCTCCAGGTCCACCGGAGCGGTCGGTCCCAGCTCCACCCCGTTCGACAGGTGCACCTCGATCCTGACCCGGGTCACCCGGGCATCGGTGGTGTTGGTGGCGGTACCCGTGAAGGTTTCGTTGGCCGCATCGTAGCGCAGGACGAGACGGACTCCGTTACGCACCATGTCGAAGGTCTCTCCCAAACCGTGCGGTGTGCCGGATTCCTCGTCGTCCCCGCCCGTTTCGGGACCTTCGGGACCCTCTCCTGATGTCCCAGAGCAGGCGAGATTGATCAGCAACAAGGCCGCCGCGAACAAGATCACAAACTTCCGTTCCATGTCCACCCCTCCTTTTCGAGCCCAACCTTCCGTGAGTTCTCGTAAA
>JAPOQB010000020.1 GCA_026710965.1 Deltaproteobacteria bacterium
CGCCCACCGCTTTGGCGCCCGCACAGGCCGATTGAGGAATTCCTCGGTGAGCTTCCGGTTCAGCGCGATCTGCCCCGAGGCACTGGCCGTATCGTCCAGGAGCCAGTCTGGGATGTCTGCCCGCATGCGGTTGAACTCGATAGGTGAAACCGCGACGGTGATGCGGTCGCCCGTCACCGTCCAGCACTGTTCCGGCGGTCGGTGTTCCGCGCTGTAACGTTCCTTTCCAAGGAGGCTGTCGAGCACGCGACGCGGGCGCTCGAACGCACGCTTCTGGTATTCCACAAGCGTCATGGGATGGCACCACGCGGGGAGACGGGTACCGGCCGGCACATGCTCGGCGAAAATCTCGCATAGAGTGGTCGACGACAGCAGCAACGCGTCCGTGCCTTCGCGGTCATCCGATGAGTCGGCCACTTCGGCATCCAGCTGCGGGAGGATTCGGTTCAGGTAGTTCCGGTACAGCGCCGTGCTGATCCGGTCCCGAATCGCAGCCACCGACTGCTGCAGGCGTCGCCTGGCGACCGTGTCGTCCCCTGGAAGTGAGGTGCGCGTGTAGATCATCAGGCAACGCTTGACGATCTCGGCCTTGAAACTCCGTGCATCGGCATTCATGGAGAGTGCGAAGCAGGGTGATTCCGCGAAGGGAATCGACTCGTCTTTCACGATTTCATCCGCGTGCCGGTTGAAACGGTCCCGGGTGACGTCATCGAACACCACGGGGAAGCGCTTGTACGCATCCTGAAGGCCGCGCAGCTTTCCGGGCGTGAAGTCCTGGTTGTCCACGATGCGCGGGTGCGTGAACATCGATGCCATGAGGGTCTCGATCAGGCTCGTCTTGCCGCAGTTGCTCGACCCGTACAGCACAGCGAACATCGGCTGGTCGAAGCTGAAAGCGTTGCGCCGCAGCGCAGCGTTGCGCAGATCGCACATCAGCGGCGCGAAGTAGAACCAGCACATGAAGGTGAAGTAGTCGCGCTGCAGGCGCTCCACGTCGCCCACGAAGCCGCGCTCGTAGTTCTCGAAGAACGCCAGCCAACCTTCGACATCGCCACGCACCTCGGCTTTCTCGGCTGTAAGGCACCACGGCGCTCCATTCAGCGTGAAGCCATCCCGGCTTCGCGACAGGTACAGAGTCGGCGCGGCCTCCGCCTGACGGGAACGCACCACCTGGACAATCTCCTTGACAATGCGCGGCGTGAGCCGCAGGTGGCCGGTCCGGTCAGGTCTCGACACACCCGCCATCCCACGGCGGATGGCTGGGCGGATCGCTTCCATCCGCGTGACCAGTGCGGGATGTGGAATGCCGCCTTCCTCCGCATCCACGGTCGGCACGTACAGCGTCGTTCCATTCGGACTCTCTTCCGCCTCGACCAGTGTTGGCGTCCGCTCGATGCGGACCTTCTCCACGGGTGGAGGACCGTCGGTCACAGGTAGTCGGCTGGTCGACGCGTCGCGAACCGCCTCGTACTGGGAGGCGTAGTGCTTCCAAGCCACTTCGTCGTCATCGAAGACGATCAGGGTTTCCGCCTGACGCCCGGAGAACGCGCGTTCCGAGAGGTTGGCGGAGCCGACGATCACCCGGCGCGTGACGCTGGAACTGGCGGCGCACCCAGCGTCCGCCTTCGCATGCGAGAGGAGATAGATCTTTGCGTGGGCAATGGTGTCCTTGACCACGAAAAACCGGACCGTGCCCTCCTCGATACGGTCATACAGTTGCCTCCGCCGGGCGTCGCTGATTTCCTTTCGCCGAAAGAGGCGACCTTCCAGTTCGTCCCGCACCACCGCCTGGAAGGCCAGGATGTCCTCCGCTTCGGGCGGCAGGATGCCCGGGTGGCCGAAGACGCACTCGAAGTCATCGAAGTCGTGCTCCGCCAGCAACGCCGCCACCATCGGCATGCTCGAGCTGTAGGTGAGGCCTCGGAACGTGTCGAAGCCGGAAAAATAGTGCGATCCGAACATCGCCACCGATTCCGCTCGGGCGTGAACGACACTCATTGTCTCCCGTCGCGTGACGGATTCGGCGTCGTCAAGTAGCAGCCGCGGCTGATCGGCCATTACAAATCTCCTTGGTCCCTTGCCTCTTGGAAAGGTCTGCCCTGGAAGTTATCCCGCTTTCGTGGACAGTCTTGGGCCTGTCGCTACCGGTGCAGCCCACGCCTTGATCAATGCCATGCACGGCCCTGCGGCGTTGGCGAGCTATCGTCTTGAGCGCCTCCATCCCGCTGCTCTCGCCCCGCCCTCGGTGCAGAACCACCGCTCCCCCCTCGACGTATCGATCCGGGTCCTCTCGTAGTACTCCCCATCGGGGACGTGGTAGATTCGTTCCCCTCGCTGATTGATGTTTCCCTTAATGTTGCAGCGAAGGCTTCCTTGTTGCCGGGTATGGTACATTGAGGGCGCTTCACTGCCACGGAAGACTTGAATGGTCTCCGGACCTTGCTCGGCGTTCTCGATTCGACTGAAGTATCCAGGTACATTGTTGCCGGGTCCCGGCCATGTCAGCAACGACAATACGACCACCACCAACGCTACCAGCCCAGCGCAGATGGTGACCACGGCCGCCCGCCTCAGCCGCCGCTTCAGACGCCACCAATACCAGAAAGCACTTCTGTACATGGATATGACATTCTACGGGCCGCGGCCGCATGCCTCGCTGGGTCGTCTCCTCTTCGGTCAACCGCTCCGGTCTACATCGGGTAGACCGTCCCGTTCCCGCACAGATGCCAGTACTGGAAACCATAGGCCGTATGGCGGGCGAGCAGGTAGAGATCGTCGGGGGCGGGTTCCACGCACTCGCCCATCATTCCCGCCAGCCACTCCACTACCGCCGGATCGTCCCGCCCGTTGCCGTCTTTCCAGATCATGCAGCGGACGCGAGCCCGTCCCGCCACGAGCTTGTGGAAGTCGTCCCGGATCCGTCCCGAATCGGCGCCCGCGCCTCCCCATTCGCACTCCAGTATCAGAATCACCTCGTTCAGGCGGTCGGGGTCTTGACCGTATCTAAGCCAGCAGACATCGTGCAGCCACTCCCCGCCGTGGGCGTCTTCGACCCCCGAGGCGCGAACGTGCAGCGGCGGCTGTTGCGCCGCTCCGGCAAGGCACAGTTGCGTCTTGATTTCCCTGGTCCACTCCTCCGCGCCAGCGCGCTTGCCGCGCAGGTTGGCGAAGGCCTCGTCGAGGCATTGGCGCACGACTTCGGAAACGCTCTCCCGGTCCATGATGGGGTTCCTCCGCCCTCGAACCGTCCCTTGTCGCCTCACACTCCGTCCGCGTCCGGCGCGGCCGCAAGGACAAAGCCCCGGACCATCATCCGGGCCCTCCCTTGCGCAACCTGGCCCGGAGCGCCTGCCCCGCCTTGAACGCCGGCGTCTTCGACGCGGCAACGGCCACGCTCTCCCCCGTCCGCGGATTCCGCCCCGTACGCGCCGGCCGGCTCCTTGTCGCAAACGTGCCGAACCCTGACACGGTGACCTTGTCTCCCCTGGCGAGAGCGTCGCCGACGGCCTCGAAGACCGCGTTGACCGCGCTCTTCGCCTGGGCCTTCGTGACCGGGGCGCGGCCGGCGACCTCGGCCGCGAGATCGGCTTTCCTCATTGCTTCCTCCCTCCCGAAAAGGCCTTCCTTCCCCGATGGACGCGACGGCGCGTCCTCGCGTCTCTCCGTATCACTGCAACGGCTTCACGCCAACCCCTCCCGGCGAGCTTGCGCCGGTTCATGGTTCGCCTGCATTCCATCCAGCGCTCCGCTCCATCTCCTCCAGCGCCTGTGTTCCCTTCCTGTCGGTCAGGTCGATCAGGTCCACGTCCCACACGGGGCGGGCACCTGAACGCCAACGTGCCCGTGACCGCCATCGCTTCCGCCAACCAGGCGTCGCTACGTTTCGGCGACGCCCGTGTCGTCCTCGAAGGTATCCTGCACCTCAACTTCCACAAGAGCGTGCCGGGCATGCCGCGCGGGACGGCCGCACCACTCCGGTCACTGCCGACTTCTGGAATGCCCGGCACATCTGCACCACCGCCGGCAGCAATGATCGGGCGGGTGTCGGGGCACGTGCCGGCCCGCCGGGCATCGCCTTGTCGGTTCCTGTTTCCTTGACGCCGGTCAAGAACTCGCACGATGGTCCGGGAAGTGTTCCTGCAAGTGCGCAGCGCAACCCGACGCCCAAGCGCCGGCCGGCGTCTGTCGGGTTCCCCGGTGGCCGTGTTTCACGCCCGAGGAAGCAGGACACGGCTCTGTCGGGCTTGAGCCGGGGCACGGTGGCCGGCGAGCTTGTCGAGGTTGTGGGCGGTGCAGCCTTGGCGCCTGCCGCGGCCGCCAATTTCCGTGTGCTCATGACGCCCGGCGGCCACATGGACCCGAATGCCCTGCGTCCGCTTCGCGCCCTGCTCCGGCCGCTCACGGCCATGGCCCGGTCCGGGGTTGCTGTAATCCGATTGTAAGCTGCCGTAATTCGATTGCAGTACGCCCGTGTACCGCTCGTGTAACGCCGTGTAACGCCCGTGTAACGCGGAAAACCGTCGAAAAAACAGGGATGTATGACACGTCGTCATACGCCGTGATTCTCCCGGGAACCACCCCGGTTCTCCAGAGCGTCGCACCCGGTTCCCCAGGGAATCTTCGCTGCCAGACCCGCGCTCGCGACGCCACGGCTGCTATTCTGCATCGACGCCCGGAAACCGGCCGTGATCCACGGCTTCGGCCCTGTATGCTCTGACCTCCCTCTCCCGCTCAAGCGCCGCTCGGGCTAACCCTTTGATACTGCGCGTCTTTTGTCGCCCTTCGCCGATCTCCCGCCATGCGTCTCCATCTCTACGGCGGAGCCGTTATTCCTTCACACCCGACGCAGCGTGCTGCCTGACGAGCCCTGTCTGCGCCCGGGTGCGCTCCCTTGCACAGGTCGAGCCCCTCATACCCACTCACACCATGGAAAAGGCGATACCGGTTTGCGACGCTGCCGTGTACCGGTCGCATGTGGGTGCGAACACACCCCCGCAAGCATTTGGCGGACTCGAAAGTCCGACGCACGAACATCTCCTGGCGAGAGTCCTCCAGCTTGTCTCCCGCCACCAGTTCGGGCGATCGCGCCTGCGGACTGACCGGGGGCGGTTTTTCCACGATAGCCCCGGCAGCCCGAGTCCGCGCACACGATCCCGGTCGCGGCCATGTCCGCGCCCGGCATTGAACACGGCCGCTTCAGCACCCTCGTGCGCGGCAGTATGCAGTATGGAGCATACGAACCGGTACACGAAGGAGATTGGCATCCCGAAGCGTGTCACACGGGGCACGCCAACGACAGGCTGCGCACGGGAATGACACCGGGGCGCCGGGAGGACCGGCGGCGGGAGAGAGTGACTGGAGTGCCCCGACACGCTCCTGTGGCGGCGCGGGGCTTCTCCGGGTTCGTTCGGCGGTGCGATTTTTGCCGGCGAGGGTCGCGGGATCGGCCGGGAGGAGGCGGGGTTTCTACATTTCGAGATCGAAATCGAGGTTCACCTGCGGCTGTTCGAGAACCTCTTCCTGTACGCGATCGTGTTCCGGCTCGTCTGAACGGTCGAGTTCGCGGTCGGTTTCGAGGCGCGGACCAGACTCGCGCTCGCGCTCCGGATCGATAACTTGCTCCTCTTCGAGGGCGTAATCCGTCCCGTCAAGTCCGCGCGCCGCCCGGTCGCCGTCCCGTTCGTGGTCGGTTTCGAGGCCGAACGCCGTCTCGTGTGCGGCCTCCATCGCCGCCCCATCGAGCGCCGCAACCCGCTCGCCCGTGGCTCTCTCCAGTTGATCCGAGAGCTTCCAGGCATCGTCTGTGACCAGCTCGGCACCGTCCCGGGCCCGGCTGATCGCCACGTAGAAGGCCCGTTGGTTGGTCAGCTCCGGGTTCCCCGTGGGCATGGCCGCAACGATCTGGTCCACCGTCCTGCCCTGGAAAGCATGCACCGTGGAGGCGAAAGCCTGGTCGAGGTGACGTAACTGGGGGTCGTGTTCGGCCAGTTTCGCCGCCGATCCGTCCTCAAGACGGAAGCGGACGCCGTCCTTTCCGACCGATTCCACGGCCGCGGACTCCCCGTTGGCGAGTTCCGAGCCCGGGTCATTCCGCGTCCACCGCACCTTGTCGCCCGCCCGAAGCTCCATTTCCTCGCTCCGATAGACCTCCACGCCGCCCTTCGCACCCGCAAG
>JAPOQB010000019.1 GCA_026710965.1 Deltaproteobacteria bacterium
GTTGATGTGGTCGGCCACCACCGGGTGGTCGTAGTCCCGCGGGTGGCCGAGCTCCTGGCTCAGGTCCCCTTCGCCGATGAGCACCACGCCGATGCCCGGCACCTCCCTGAGCATGGCCGGCAGGTTCTCGACGGCGCGGACCTCCTCGCACTGGATCACCACCAGGATCTCGCCGTCTGGCGCCAGCGGCCACACGTCGGCGCGCTTGTAGTATTCCTGCTGGGTGAGCCCCCAGTAGCGCGCGGCGCGCATGGGCGCATCGCCGCGGATGCCGGGCGGATCGTAGAGCGGCTCGGACGAGAGCCGCGGGTAGCGGCACGCGGACACGGCGTTGCGCGCCTCCTCCACCGAGCTCACGTGCGGGAAGATGATGCCGTAGACGCCGATGTCCAGCACCTGCTTGGCCAGCCACTGGTTCATCTCGTTGCCGTTGGGCGGGATGCGCACCATGGGCGTCACCGCCGGGCCGAGTATACCGCGGTCCACCAACTGCCGCCGGTCCAGCATGTACTGCAACGCGTGCCGCAGCCCCGGGATGTCCAGGGGCGCGTGCTCCATCTCGAAGGCGACGCCGTCGAGCTTCGAGCCCGCCATGGCGACGGCGGTTTCGATATCGTTGGAGGCGAAGCTGACGAAGGCCGTCTTGCCCTCCTCCAGCGCCTTGATGACACCGTTGAGACGCGGGATTTCCGCCATGCAGTGCTCCTTGGCCCTTCGACTTCGCTCCGCTGTACCTGTTCGGAGCTTTGACAATATACTTCCCGTTCGCCCTGAGCGTAGCTCCGCGTCAGCGGAGCGAAGTCGCAGGACGCCGTTCCGATTGGTTAGTCCGGGCTTCGCCAAGCCCTATAGCCTGTCCATCCGGCCTTTGCTAGTGTAATGATCCTGTACGGTCGGGGCGCGGCCGTGAACCGCGCCCATACTCGTGGAGGTTTACGCCCTTGATCATCGACGCTCACGCACACTACACCACGGCGCCGGCCAAGCTTCAGTCCTTTCGCGCGCGGCAGATCATCAACCAGGCGCGGCCAAGGCCCGCGAACCTCAACGTCAGCGACGAGGAGCTGGAGCAGTCCATGCGCCAGCAGTTCAAGAGAATGGACGACACCGGCATCGACCGGCTGCTGTTCTCGCCCCAGGCCTCGGCCATGGGCCACCACTTCGGATCCGAGCTTATCAGCCGCTACTGGAGCGAGGCCTGCAACGACCTCATCGCCCGCATCGCCGGATTATGGCCGGACAGGGTCTCTCCCGTGTGCCAGCTCCCCCAGTCCCCGGGGGTCAGCCCCAAGAGCTGGGTGGAGGAGCTGGATCGCTGCGTCCGGGAAAAGGGTTTCATCGCCTGCAACATCAACCCCGATCTGTGCAGCGGCCGCGAACCGTGGACACCATCCTTGGGTGACGAGTGGTGGTACCCCTTGTGGGAGAAGATGGTGGAGCTGGACATACCGGGAACCATCCATGCCAGCGCGTCCCTGAACCCGGCCTTCCACATGACCAGCTCGTACTACATCGGGCAACACCACAACGGCGCGGTGGAACTGTTGAGCTCGCGCGTGTTCCAGGACTTCCCCAAGCTCAAGATCGTCATCCCCCACGGCGGCGGCGCCGTGCCCTACCAGTGGAACCGCCACCGCGGCATGCACGTGATGGAAGGCCTGGAACCCTTCGAGGAGGCAGCCCGGCGCGTGTACTGGGACATGGCCATCTACGATGCCGAGGGCATGGAGCTCCTGATCAAGCGGGTCGGCTCCGACCGGGTGCTGTTCGCCACCGAGATGTTCGGCGCGGTGAACGCCACCGACCCCCAGACCGGCCGCAACTTCGAGGAGGTGGTGCCGATCTTCGAGTCCGTCCCGGGCCTGAGCGACGAGGACCGCTACAACATCACCGAAGGCAACGCCAAGCGGCTCTA
>JAPOQB010000018.1 GCA_026710965.1 Deltaproteobacteria bacterium
GTCTCGCGGCTGTGCGCGGCGGTCGAGCACGTCAACGCGAGCCTCGACCTCGATACCGTCCTGTCCGAGATACTGGAGAGCGCCCGGGACCTGACCGGAGCCCGGCACGCCTTTATCGTGACCGTCGACGAGTCGGGCCGGACCACGGACTTCACCAGCTCGGGCATCGACGCCGAGCAGCACCGGTTGCTGATGGAGTGGCCCGACGGCCCACAACTGTTCAAACACTTGCGGGAGTTTCCGGAAGTGATGCGGGTGGCGGACCTGCACGCCTATGCCGGCTCCCTCGGGTGTTCGGCGGAAATTCTGCCCGCCGGGGCGTTCCACGGCACGCCCATGCGCCATCGGGGGCTGTACGTCGGCCACTTCTTCCTCTCCGGGAAGGAAGACGCGGGCGAGTTCACCAACGAGGACGACGAAGTGCTGGTGCTGCTCGCCTCCCAGGCGGCCACGGCCATCGCCAATGCCCGCACGCACCGGGCCGAGAAACGCGCGCGGGCGCACCTGGAGGCGCTTCTGGACACCGCCCCGGTGGGCGTGGCGGTGTTCGATACCGGGAACGGCCATCCGGTCTCGCTCAACCGGGAGGCGAAGCGGATCGTGGAGAGCCTGCGCACGGCGGGCGGGACGGCCGCGCAGTTGTGCGAGGTGATGAGGTGCCGGTTCGCGGACGGCCGCGAGATAGCGCTGGACGAGTTGCCGCTGGCGCACGTGCTGAGCGGGGCGGAGATGATGCGCGCGGAGGAGGTGGTGCTGTCGATCCCGGACGGGCGCAGCGTGACGACGCTGGTCAACGTTACGCCGATCCATTCGGAGGACGGCGAGGTGGCGTCGGTGGTGGTGACGCTGCAGGACCTGGCGCCGCTCCAGGAGCTGGAGCGATTGAGGGCGGAGTTTCTCGGCATGGTGAGCCACGAACTGCGCGCGCCGCTGACCTCCATCAAGGGCTCGGCCACGACCGTGCTGGAAGCCTCGCCGGTGCTGGACCCGATCGAAATGCTCCAGTTCTTCCGGATCATCGACGAACAGGCCGATCACATGCGCGGGCTGATCGGCGACCTGCTCGACGCGGGCCGTATCGACGCGGGCACGCTTTCGGTCACGCTGGAAGCCGCCGAGGTGTCATCCCTGGTGGACCAGGCCAGGAACACGTTCTCGAACAGCGGCGGCGGACACGCCGTTGCCATCGACCTGCCGCCGGAGCTGCCCCGGGTGATGGCCGACCGGCACCGCATCGTCCAGGTATTGAACAACCTCCTCTCCAACGCCGCCAGGCGCTCCCCGCTTTCGTCCCCCATCCGGGTCGCGGCGGTGCGCGACGGCGAGCATGTGGCGATCTCGGTGTCCGACGAAGGCAAGGGCGTTCCGCCCGAGCAGTTGCCGCACCTGTTCCAGAAATACACCGGGATGGAGCGCGGCGGGCACCGCACCGCCGGGCTCGGGCTGGCGATCTGCAAGGGCCTGGTGGAGGCCCACGGGGGCCGCATCTACGCCGAGAGCGGAGGGGCGGGCCAGGGCACGCGCTTCACATTCACGGTCCCGGCGGCGGAAGAGGCCGGAGAAACCGCGGCCCCGGACCGGGCTCACGCGCCCCGCCAGAAGCGCGAGCCCGTGCCGATCCTGGTGGTGGACGACGATCCGCTTACGCTGCGCTTCGTCCGGGACGCCCTGGCGGCGGCGGGCTACTCGCCGCTGGTCACCGGCGACCATCGGGACCTGTCCCGCATCATAAGGACCGAGAAGCCCCACCTGGTCCTGCTCGACCTGATGCTGCCCGAGACCGACGGCATCGAGCTGATGGAAACCGTCCCGGAGCTGTCCGATCTGCCGGTCATCTTCATCTCCGGCTACGGCAGGGACGAGACCATCGCCAGGGCGCTCGAGATCGGCGCCGCGGACTACATCGTCAAGCCCTTCTCGCCCACGGAGCTCACCGCGAGGATCCGGGCGACCCTGCGCCGGCGGACCGAACCCGAACCCTTCATGCTGGAGGATCTCACCATCTATTACGGGGAGCGCCGGGTCACCGTGGGCGGCCACGCCGTGCAGCTCACGGCTACCGAGTACGACCTGTTGCGCGTGCTTTCGGTCAACGCCGGACGGGTAGCCACCTACGACATGCTGATCCGCCAGGTGTGGGGCGGGCCGGACTCCGGGGATCCGGATCTGGTGCGCAGCTTCATCAAGAAGCTCCGCCACAAGCTCGGCGACAGCGCCACCCGGCCGTCCTACATCCACAACGTCCGCGCGGTGGGCTACCGCATGCCCAGTCCGGGCGACGCATAGGAACCACCGGCAGGAACGGCGCCCTTCGAAACGGCGCCCTTCGACTTCGCTTCGCTACGCTCAGGACGAACGGTTGAGGCAAGGATCGACGCTACGCTCAGGGCGAACGGTTGAGGCAAGGACCGGCGCTACGCTCGGGGCGAGCGGTTGAGGCAAGGGCTGCGCTACACTCAGGGCGAACGGTTGAGGCAAGGGCTGCGCTACGCTCGGGGCGAACGGTTGAGGCAAGGGCTGCGTTGCGCTCGGGGCGAACGGTTACGTCAAGGAATTCAACAACCTGCTGGAGGGGGCGGTCGGTCACGACGCGCGCGGGTTGGCCATGCGGTAGCCGACCCCGCGGACGTTGAATATCCACGTGGGCTTGTCCGCGTCATCGCCGAGCTTCGCCCGGAGCTTCTTGACGAAGTTGCGCACCAGGTCGATGCCGCCCGCCTCGCTGCCGCTCCAGATCCGGCGCAGAAGGGCATCGTAGGCCACGACCCGTCCGGCGTTGAGCGAGAGCACGCTCAGCAGTTCGTACTCCTTCGCGGTCAGGTCGACCTCACGCCCGGCCACGGTCACCCGGCGCTCCTCGTAGTGGATGGCGAGCTCGCCCAGGGCGAAGGGCTCGGGCCGGGCAATGCGGCGTAGCGCGGCCGCGACCCTGGCGGTCAGCTCCATCGGCGAGAAGGGCTTGACGATGTAGTCGGCGGCGCCCGCCTCCAGGGCCCTGGCGACGGTCTCGTCCCTGCCGTAGCCGGAGATGAAGATGACCGGCAGATCGGACAGCTCCGGGACGCTTTCCATCAGCTCGATGCCGTCGGTGCCGCTCAGCATCAGGTCAAGCAGGACCAGGTGAGGCTTCTCGGCGCGGATGACCTGGGAGAGCTCCGAGTGCTCGCCGGTCACCAGCGCGCTGTAGCCCGCCCCGACGAGCGCGTCGCGCACGAAGCGCAGCGTCTGCGGGTCGTCGTCCACCACCAGGACGCGGATGGGCGCGCGCGGCGCCGGGGGCGGCCCGGACGGCGGGGGCGGGCCAAAACCGGCGGCGGCGTCCTGTGCGGCATCCTCGGCCAACGGCAACGTGAAGATGAACCGGGTGCCCCGGCCGGCGCCGCCGCTCTCGGCCCGGATGCGGCCTCCGTGGGCCTCCACCAGCCCCTTGCAGATGACCAGCCCGAGGCCCGAGTCCGCCAGCGGCCGCGCGCCGGCGGCGGCGCCGACGTACTTGCGAAACAGGTGCGGCAGCACGTCGGGCGCCACCCCCTTCCCCTCGTCCGACACCGACACCGCCACGTGCTCCCCTTCCCGTACCGCCGCGACCCGGATGGGCGACGTCACCGGCGAGTGCCGCGCGGCGTTGGCCAGCAGGTTGTTCAGCACCTGCACGATGCGCCGCCGGTCGGCCATCACCCGCGGCAGCCCCGGCGGCAGGTCGATGAGCACGCTGTGCCGGCCCCCGCCCGAAAGAAAAGTGTTCCGCGCCCCCTCCACCAGCGCCGCCACCTCCGAGGGCTCGGACGCCACCGACAGCGTGCCCGCCTCGATCCGCCCCGCGTCCAGCAAGTCGCCGATCAGCCCGCGCATGTGGTCCGCCTGGTCGTGGATGATCCGGTAGAACTCGTGCCGCTCCGCCGGGTCGAACGCCGTCGACTCTTCCAGCAGCGTGGCCGCCGAACCCTTGATGGAGGTCAGCGGCGAGCGCAGCTCGTGCCCCACCATGCTCAGAAACTCCGCCCGCAGCCGCTCCAGCTCCTGAAACGGCGCCAGGTCCTGCAGCGTCACCACCACCGACACCGTCTTGCCGTCCTCGGAACGGATCGGCGTGGCGTTGACCAGCGTCGTCACGCTGCGCCCGTCCGGAACCGACAGCACCATCTCTTCCGCCCGGATCGTCGTGGCGTTGACCAGCGCCTGCGTCAGCGGCAACTCGCCCAGCGCGATCTCCCGCCCGTCGGCAAACCGGCAGGTGATCACCTCCGGCAACTCCTCCGCCGGACGGCCCGCCGTGCGCAGACCCTCCATAAGGCGGCGCGCCTCGCGGTTGACCGACAACGGCCGGCCGGCCCCGACGTCGAGCACCAACACCGCCACGGGAGCCGTCTCCACCAGCGCCTCCATGTGCGCCCGCGCCCGCATCTCGGCCCGGTGCGTGCGCGCGTTGGCCACCGCCGCCGCCGCCTGCGACGCGAACAGCACCAACACGTCCTCGTCCTCCTCCGTGAACTCCGGCCCGGTCTCCTTCTCGCCAAGGAAGAAATTGCCCACGTGCTTGCCCCGGTGCCGCATCGGCGTGCCCTGGAACGTGTTGATGATCACCCCGTCGGTGGACAAGCCCAGCCCCGCCACAAACGCCCGCATGTCCGCCATCCGCAACGGCGACGGCAGATCCCGCAACCGCTCGAACATCTGCATGTTGTCCGTCCACTCCACGACCTGCCGCTCCTCCTCCGCCGTGAACCCCGACATCACCACATCCTCGAGCTCACCCGTGTCGCCCTCCGTCGTGATCACCGCGTAGCGCGCCCCCGTCAGCCCCCGCGCCGCCTCCGCGACCTCTTTAAGCACCGTGTCGACGTCGAGGCTCGCGCTGATCCGCAGGATCGCTCCGGTGAGCGCCGATATCCGCTCGCGCAGGGCCTCGATCTCCCGTCCCGGTTCGTTGGCGTCGTTCAACAGTATCTCCTTCCCGGACCGGATATACCCAGAATCCCTATCACGATGGTTACGAAGAAGATACCATATTGGCCATTTTAGCTACGGATCATATATTCGGAAAACGATAGGAACTTCATCGTGGGACTTCCTCGCGTGGTGCCCGCCACTGAAGGGCGACCGCAGGTCGCCCCTACAAGTCATCGCGCCTTGCCGACGACAAAAAATCCTCCGCATATCATGACGCCAATTTAACCAGACACCACACTAGCATCGCTCCTCAAAACCGCAGCCTGAGGTTGAGCAACACGCCGTGCTCGGCCTCGCCGTTGCCGTCCTCGCGCCGCTCGCCCGATAGTTCCAACCCGAGGTCCGCCCGCCA
>JAPOQB010000017.1 GCA_026710965.1 Deltaproteobacteria bacterium
ATCGGTTGCCCTACGACCTTGAGATCCATGGTTGCTCCTGTTGGCTGGTTCGATGGTTCGACGCCCGGGAGTTTGGCCCATTGATGAAAAAAGAGCAACGAGACCACCCCGGCCACGACGGAGGGAATGAGCGAGGGGCGTTGGACCGGCCCGGCGTTACGCGCGTGACAAACGTGTTGCACAACCGCCCCCGATTCAATATGCTGCTTGGCGCCAGTGGCGGGTGCCGGGAGAGCCGGGTCCGCCCGGTTTTTCCAGGCGTTCCGACGAAGGAGGACTTGTCCATGGAATATGATCTGCTGATACGTGGGGGCCGCGTAGCCGACGGTTCCGGACTGCCGTCCCATATGGCTGATGTCGGGGTGAAGGACGGCAAGATCGCCGAGGTGGGCCGTCTCAAGGGCTCGGCGAGCCGCACCATCGACGCCGCCGGCCTGGTGGTGTCGCCGGGCTTCATCGACCACCACACGCACATGGACGCGCAGATCCTCTGGGACCCCTACGGCACCTCCGAGCCGCAGCACGGCATCACTTCCGTGGTCATGGGAAACTGCGGCCTGGCCCTGGCGCCCGTGAGCGACGGCGGCGAGGACGCCCTGGTCAAGAGCTTCGTGCGGGTGGAGGCGATTCCGCGCTTCGCCCTGGAGAAGGGAGTGAACTGGCGCTGGCACAGCTACGGCGAGTACCTCGACGCCCTGGAGGGCAAGCTCGGCATCAACGCCGGCGGCCTGGTGGGCCACATCGCGGTGCGGCAGAACGTCATGGGCGAGGAGTCGGTGGAGCGCACCGCCACCGCCGGCGAGATTCAGAAGATGAAGGGCCTGGTGCGGGACGCCATGGATGCCGGCGCCCTGGGCTTTTCCACCAACCGCAACGAGCGGCACATGCGGGAGGACGGCAAGCCCGTGGCCAGCCGGCTGGCGGACGACAACGAGCTCTACGCCCTGTGCGACGTGCTCGGCGAGCTCAACAGCGGCATCATCGAGACCATCCTGGGCCGCAACAAGATGGAGCACTTCGACGCCTACTACGACCTGGCCAGCCGGACGCAGCGGCCGATCATCTGGCAGAGCGTGCACCATCGTTGGGCGGAGCCGACCCTTTGGCAGGAGCAGCTCGACGCGGTGTCGCGCATCTTCCGTGACGGCTACCGCGCCTACGGTCTCACCCAGACGGTCCCCCTGGTCCGTCACTTCAACCTGCAGAACGCCCAGCTCTTCGACGAATTCCCCAACTGGAAGAACATCATGTTCCTGCCCGTCGAAGTGCGCCAGCAGGCTTTTGCCGACCCGGACACGCGCGCGAAGCTGCGCGAGGATCTGGAGACGGAGCGCATGACCAATTTCCACCGGCGTTGGGACATCGTGCAGGTGGAAAAGGTCGTCAAGGACGAGAACAAGCGCTACGAGGGCAAGAGCGTGGCGGAAATGGCGGCCATGCGGAACCAGCATCCGGTGGACGCCCTCCTCGACCTGTCGCTGGACGAGGGCCTGTTGACCACCTTCCAGAACGCCAACACCGGCGGCGACGCCCAGGCCATGGGCGAGATCCTGCGCAGCCCCTATGTCCTGGTGGGCACTTCGGACGCCGGCGCCCACGTGTTGTACGGAGCCGACTTCGGTTACGGCACGACGTTGCTGGGACTGTGGGTGCGGGAGCGGGGTCTCATGACGCTGGAAGAGGCGGTTCACAAGCTCACCTTCCATGTCGCCTCGGTCTACGGCCTCGAGGGCAGGGGACTGATCCGGCCCGGGTACGCGGCGGATCTGACACTGTTCGACCCCGCGACCGTGCGGGCGTACGAACCCGAGTGGGCGGCGGACTACCCGGCCGGCACCAAGCGGCTGATCCAGCGTTCCGACGGCATTCACTACACCATCGTGAACGGCGGCGTGATCTACGAGGACGGCCGCTTGAGCGGAGAGCTGCCGGGCCAGGTGTTGCGCGGCTCCGCCTACGCCTCCACCCGCGCCGCCGCCTAGCGCCGGCCGGTTGCAAGCTGCAGGGGCGGGTTTTCACACCCGCCCCTGTCCCGTTTCGCTCTGTATCTGTTCAGGAGGCCGTGTGGGAGTGACGTACATTCCGGTGGCCAACACCGGCGATTTGGAACCCGGACAAAGGAAGGCCGTCGACCTGAACGGCCGCTCCATCGTGCTGACGCGCGGGGACAGCGGCTACTTCGCGTTCTCGCGTTACTGTCCGCACGAGAGCGCCGATCTGATGAACGGCCCCATCGTGGCGGGCAAGGTCCGCTGCGACAATCACGGCTATTGCTTCGATCTCGACACCGGCGAG
>JAPOQB010000016.1 GCA_026710965.1 Deltaproteobacteria bacterium
ATGTTTTCCAGGACGATGGGGATCAGGGTGCGGGCGCGCTCCAGCGTCAGCAGCCCGCCCACGTCCTTGAAGCAGATACGCACCGGGTTGATGGCCGCGGCTTCCCGCGCCTTTTGCGCGTAGTACTCGTCGGTATGCCGCGGCGACACCGAGTAGATCAGGTTCACCACGGTGTCCATGCCGAGCTTCTTGAGCCCGGCCTTCTCCACTTCGAACTCGTCGTAGTTGTTCCACGAGTTGGAGGTGCGGGTGAGGGTGATGCCGTAGTCCATGATGCGCTGGATCATGAGCTCGAACACGCACACCGGGATCTTCTCGATGAGCTTGAGCCCGCCGTGGAGCCGGAGCGGCGTCTTCCGAAAACGCTTGGTGCCCAGCCGGAACCAGTCCCAGGCGTCCTCCTTCTGCTCCCGCACCAGTTTCTTGAACATCACCGTGACGAAGAACTCGGCCGACTCGAAACCGGCCTCGTCGATGTGCTCCGCCACCGCCAGCATGTGGTCGGTGCGCATGTTGAGCGCCCACAGGCTCTGGTTGCCGTCGCGCACGGTGGTGTCGATGAACCGGACGTCGCTCATGGTAGGCTCCTGGGGAACGGGGTCTGAAGTGTGCGAAGTGCATCCATGGCCGAAGCATGCCCGTGGGGTCGGGAGGTGTCAACTTCACGACAAGGCTGTCCCGGGCTGCGCACGGGCTTGCCCCGGGATCCAGGCGGTTCTCCGCCGTCTTTGAGGGAGCCTTGACTTAGTCAGCCACTTAGTCTAATTTGCGGGCGTGATGCACCAAGTGACCGTCCACCAAGCCAAGACCCACCTGTCCCGCCTGTTGCGGGAGATCGTTGAGGGAGAAGACGTCGTCATCACCCGCTCCGGACGGCCCGTCGCGCGCTTGGTACCGATCGAGGAGAGCCGTCCCGTATTCGGCGTCGACGAGGGACGTTTCGTGGTCCCCGAAGACTTCGATGCGCCCATGGACGAGGAATTGCTGCGCGTGTTCGAAGGGCGCGACTAGGATCGTGCGGGGTGGTGGGGACACGGACCGTCGGGTTGACAGGGTGGAGCACGGTTGAAGTTTCTTCTCGATACGCACTGCTGGCTATGGCTCCAGACGCAACCGGGGCGCATCGACCGGGATCTACTCGGAACACTGGCCGATCCTGGGACGGAGAGGTACCTTTCCGCGGCAAGTGCATGGGAGATCGCGATCAAGTACGCTGTCGGCAAGCTGCCGCTTCCCGAGCCTCCGGCGATCTACGTTCCCGAGCGGATGCGGTTGAGCCGCTTCGCGGGCTTGGCCATAACACAGGCGCATGCGCTTGCCGTCGCCGGGCTCCCGCCACACCACCGCGACCCGTTCGACCGCATCCTGGTAACCCAGGCGCAGATCGAGGGCATGACGCTGGTCACCGCGGACGCAGTCCTTGAAGGCTATGATGTCCCTTTGGTTCGCGTACAGTAAGCCCCGCCGCGCTTCATCCGCGACACGTGCTTCCTGAGCCGGCATTTCGCACCACGGAACAGGCAACCCCGTCTCGATGTTGGACCCCACCACCGAAGCCATCCTCTACGCCCTGGCCGCCGGCATTATCTGGGGCGTGGTTCCGACCCTGCTCAAGAAGGGCATGGCGGAGTCCAGCGTCACCATGGCGACGCTCTGGACCCAGTACTGGTCCCTGGCCACCCTGGTGGTGGCGACCGCTTGGCGCGGGGAGTTCGTGGTGCTGGACTGGCCGCCGTTGCTGTCCTTTATGCTTACGGGCGTGGCCGCCTGCCTGGGCAAGGTCTTCTTGAACCTGGGCATAGACAGCGTGGGAGCCTCCAAGTCGGTGACGGTGAAGAACTCCTCGCCGCTCATCACCGTGCTGCTGGGATGGGCGCTCCTGGGCGAGCAGGTGGGTTGGGAGATCGGCGTCGGGGTGATGGTGATCGTGGTCGGCGTGCTGCTGTTGACGGTGAGCCCGCTCGAAGGAGAGGGGGCGCCCAACCGACTGGTCTACTTCATGTATCCGCTGTGGTCCTCGTTGGCGTTCGGGATCAACCCCATCTTCAAGAAGTGGGGGTTGGTGGCCGCCGCGGTGCCGGCCCTCGGGACCCTGATCAACCACGTCACCGCCACGGTGTTCCTGTTCACCGGCGGCCCTTCATTGGGCATCCATGCCTGGCGGCACGAGAGGGTGCCGCTCAAGAGTTTTGTGCTCTTCGCCGTAGCCGGCGTCACCGAAGCTCTCGCTTCGATCTGCACCTACAAGGCGTTGCTGCTGGCGCCCGCGGTCCTGGTGGCGCCCATCTGGCGCATCTCGCCGCTGATCACGTTCGTCCTGTCCCACTTCACGCTGCGGGCGCTGGAGGCCGTCACCCCGCGGGACGGGCTGGCCGCGCTTCTCATCGTCGCCGGGGTCTGGGTGCTCAGCCACGGAGGCTGAGGGGTAGGGATCGGCGAAGCTAATTGACTTGGCCATGACTAAGTCATATAATTCCCGTAATGAAGACTGCCACGATCCATCAGACCAAAACCCACCTTTCCCGGATGTTGAAGGAGATTCAAGGGGGGGAGACGATCGTCATACTCAACGGCTCTACACCCGTGGCCCAGTTGACGGCCATCGAGCCGTCGCCGGTCCGGCGCCCGAAAGTCGGCACCCGGCCCTCTCTGCCCGTCCACTACGCCGCTGACGCGTTCGAGCCGCTCACCGAGGACCAACTGGGGGAATGGGGCCTTTGACCCGGTACCTGCTGGACACGTGCACCCTGATTTGGCTGTCCACCGAGCCCGACAAGCTTTCGCCCGCGTCGGTGGAAGCCATCGACGCTTCCGACTCGGTCCTTCTGTGGAGCGACGTTTCCGCCTTGGAGATTGCGCTCAAGTGGAGCGCCGGAAAGCTTGTCCTCCCTGATCCCCCGCGGCACTGGCTCGAACACCAGATCGGTGCCTGGGGCCTGGATTGCCTCGGTCTCAAGCGGGGGGACATCTACCGCGCGTCCGAACTGCCCACCCATCACAGGGACCCGTTCGATCGCCTTCTGGTCGCGGCGGCCCTCGGCGCCAACGCGACGATCCTGACGCCGGACGAAGCAGTCCGCCAGTACCCGGTCAGTTGCCGGTGGTGAGGCAGGGTCGAGTCTTGCGCCGTTGACAAACCCGACCCGGTGACTCAAACCATACGGATCATCGAGGAGGTGACGGAATGGCGGTTTCAGCTTTCGAGTACAGTAACCCGCGGGTGGAGCGCATCGTTTTCGGCCGTGGGGTGGTGAGGCAGTTGGCGGACGAGGTCCGCCGTCTGGGCGCGTCGCGGGTGTTCGTGGTGACGTCGCCGTCCATCACCAGGTCCTATCTTCTGGATGCGGTGCGGTCGGCCCTGGGCGACCTCTGCGTGGGGGTTTTCGACACGGTGCAGCCGCATTCGCCCACGGACTCCATCGGGGTGGCGGCGAAGCAGGCCGCCGATGCGTCAGCCGACGCGTTCGTGAGCGTCGGCGGCGGCAGCTCCATCGACACCGCCAAGGGCATGGCCGCGCTCATGGCCGAGGGCCGGCCGCTGAAGGACCTGGCCACCCATTTCATCCCGCCGGACAAGAAGGAAGTGCCGGACATGCCGGCGCCCAAGATGCCGCACATCGCCATCCCGACCACGTTCTCCGGCGGCGAGTACAGCTATTCCGCGGGGCTGGCGGAAGGGGGCTACAAGCTCATCCTGGCCGATCCCAAGATGTCGCCGCGGACCGTCATGTTGGATCCGGAGGCGGCGCAGACCGCCCCGGCCAAGCTTCTGGCCGCCTCCGGCATGAACGCCCTGGCCCATTGCGTGGAGGCGGTCTACTCGACCCAGACCCAGATCCTGAG
>JAPOQB010000015.1 GCA_026710965.1 Deltaproteobacteria bacterium
GCTGGACCACATCGAAACGCCCAACCCGTTCACGCCCGGCGGCTTCAAGGGCGCCGGCGAGACCGGCACCGTGGGGCCTCCGGCGGTGCTGGCCAACGCCGTGGAGGATGCGCTCAAGCCATTGGGCATCGCCATCCGCCGGCTGCCGGTGACGCCCAACTATCTCTGGTCGCTCATCCAGGAGGCCTTGTAGGGGCGACCGGCGGTCGCCCCATGTGGCGGACACCACGCGAGGAAGAGTTGCACCCTTGCCGGCCGTCGCCCTCGTCGCCCTCTCAGAACCGCAGCCTGAGGTCGAGCAACACACCGTGCTCGGCCCCGCCGTTGCCGCCCTCGCGGCGCTCGCCCGACAGCTCCATCCCGAGGTCCGCCAGCCACCCGTCGAAACGCGTCCCAACCCGCAGCCGCCGGTTCTCCGACACCCCCGCCTCCACGAACGGCGTCAAGAGACCGCCCGCCGCCGCCGTCCCGCCGTCCCGCAACCTCCATGAACGGCGTCAGCGCCGTCTCCTCGCCCAGCGCCAGCCGCCGCTTGCCCTCCAGACCCACGCGGGCGCGCCAACTGTCCGCGCTCACCCCGCCGATGAACTCCGGACCCGCCCCGATCTCCATCCGCACCAGGCTCGCATCCGCCCGCGCCGCCAGCTCGATCCCCAAGACCTCGGCCAGTTCCCGGCGCACCCCGGCCGAGCCCATTCGCATTGTCAGATCGCTGGTCGCGGCCTCGGCGTCCTCGGGCATGTGCCGTGCCTCCCCGCTCCCCGCCCCGAGAACCCCGCGCACCTCCAGCCCCTCCGCCAACGTCCAGCGCCCGTACGGGTAGAATGCCGTCAGCGTCGTCTCCAGCCGCCCACCCGCGGCCCCGCCTTCGTAGCTGTAGTCCGCCTCCGAGACCCCGTGGGACAACGCCAGCCCGGCCACCCACCGGCCCCGCCGGGCGTCCACCCCCAGCCAGCCGCTCCGAGCCTTGCCGTCGTAGCTCATGCCCTCCGGACGGCCCGCGAAGTCCGAGAAGTCCCCCCGGCCCCACACCGCCCAGCGCGCCGCCGCGGGGTCCGCTCCCCCGGACCCTTCCGCCGCCCCCAGCAGCCACGAGAAGGCGCTGGCGCGCAGAAGCTCCTCGGTCCCGATTCCCCGGCTCCATCCCGCGCAGCCCGAGCAGCGACCCGGCCCGCGCACGCAGCCGAGGGAGGAGACGGAGACGCGAGGCGGTGGGCGAAGGCCGGAGCGGGTCCCGGTCCGGGCGCCCGGGGGCGTGCGCCTCATCCGCGCCCGGCGGCGCAACGCTCGGTCCGGCGCTCACCGGGCGGACCGGACACACAATCGGGCAGCCGGGCCGCCGCCGAGTGATCCCCGTCAGGCTGTTTTCGATCGCGCCAAGTCGCATTCGCCACCTCTCCACTCCGATGAACACACAGGCCCCGTGGAGGCCTGTCTGGCGAAACTCTGCCAAGAAATAATATTTGATGTGTGCTCATATAGACTACTTTCCTATCGTAAAGATAAAAATCTGTATGTTCCAGAACGGTCGTGCATCGCGCCCGTACGTGTCGGGAGGTCTCAACCATGGCTTCGAGATCGGACCGCGCTTGACGCTCGTCGCGGTGGGTCCACGCGTAGGCGCGGTGAACAGCGGCTTCTTCAGCGGTCCGGTGACCGACGACGGTGGCGCCGATCCGCGTCTTTACACTGGCCGCTGGGGCGGACAGTTCTTCGGGAACGGGGAGCCGGACGGTACGCCGGGTTCGGTCGCCGGTACGTTTGGAGCGCGGACGACCGATTTTCCCGGAGGCAACGTTGGTGAAGAGTTGAGTATTGTCGGCGCCTTCGGTGCTCACAAGCAGTAGATGTCAGGCGCTCGACAGCGGGCAGGATACCGGGTCTCCTTGTCCCATCCCTCCATCGCTGCTACGGGAACCCGGGCCGTTGGCTCATCGGGAACGATTCGCTTTTCAACGGCCCGTCGGCTACCCTCGGAAAACCGCTTTTCATGTTGGCGGCAAGCAACGGCAGGAGACACACGAGATGGCGACAACTCCCATGTCCGACAAGGTCCTTCTGGAAACGACGGGCGACACCGCCACCCTGACCCTGAACCGTCCGGAGGAAGGCAATGCGGTGGACCTCGAGCTGATGTTGGCGTTGACCGAGCGCTTGGAGGAGGTCGCGGCCGGCAAGGATCTCCGGGTCCTGGTCATCGAGGGCAGGGGAGACCACTTCTGCTCCGGACGCCAGCCGGACGTGCCCAGGCCCGAGAACGCCGCTCAGTTCGCCGAAGCCCTCGGCCGTATCGTGCGGGTCAACAAGCTGCTGCAGTCATTCCCGGGGATCAGTCTGGCCGTGGTGCGGGGAAAGGCGTTCGGGTTCGGCTGCGGACTGGCGGTCCAGAGCGACGTGACCCTGGCGGCCGAGGACGCAAGATTCGCGTTTCCCGAGATCAACGCCGGATTCCCGCCCACCATCGTCATGTCCTACCTGAGCCGCTGGATACACCGGAAGAAGGCGTTTGAGCTGGTCATGACCGGAGGCGAGATCAGCGCAAGCGAGGCGGAGCGGCAGGGTCTGGTGAACCGGGTGGTGCCGGCGGATCAGTTGGAGGACGAGAAGAAGCGCTGGCTGGAGACGCTGGCGGGCCGCGACCTCGATGGGCTGCAGGCGACCAAGGCGTTTTTCAGAGACACTGCGGAGTGGTCCACGAACGCGGCCGCGCAGTACGGCGTGACCCGGTTGGCGAACTATTTCGCGAGCCGGTCCTAGCGCTTCAAGTCGATCCTGCGCCCGTAGCTGACCTCGCCCTTGTCGATCCTGAGAGAGAACCCGCATTCAGGGTTGGTGCAGACCCACGCCTTGTACATCACCGATGCACCGTCCTGACCGTAGTCGGAAAGCGGGATCAAC
>JAPOQB010000014.1 GCA_026710965.1 Deltaproteobacteria bacterium
ATCGGCGAATACCGTGAAGCCGGGGTGGACAACCCGCTGCTGCTGCCCCGGCTCGAGGACTACGAGAGCGCCGTCGAGGCCCTGGGGCCGCGCCCCTAGCGAGAACCGATGAACACCACACCCGACACCTTGCAACCGCGGCGCCGCAATCCGCTGAACGTCCGGTTCTTCTACGGCTGGGTGGTGGTGGCGACGACCTTCACGGCGTCGCTTCTGGCCGCGGGCATCCGAGCCGCGCCGCAGACCTTCGTGCGGCCGCTGGAAGCGGAGTTCGGCTGGGGCCGCGGGGCGATCAACGCCGCCGTGTCCATCAACCTGGTGCTCTATGGCGCCATCGGCCCGTTCGCCGGGCGCATCCAGGACCGCCGGGGACCGCGGGTGGTGATGCTGGTGGCGCTGACGCTGTTGGCGGTGGGGGCGGGCCTCACCGCGTACATCAACCGGCTCGGCGAGTTCCTGCTGGTGTGGGGCCTGATCGTCGGCACCGGCGCGGGCGGGATCTCGTCGGTGCTGGCGGCCAGCGTCGCCCATCGCTGGTTCGTACGCCATCGCGGCGTGGTGCTGGGCCTGCTCAACAGTGCCGGGTCTACCGGGCAGCTCATCTTCATCCCGGTGGTGCTGAGCCTGATCGTGGCCTGGGGCTGGCGTTTCGCCGCCATGGCCCTTTCGGGTGTGGCGGTGGTGGCCTTCCTGCTGGTGTGGTGGCTCATGCGCAACGATCCCTCCGAGGTGGGGGAGGAGGCGCTGGGCGAGTCGGAGGCCGCCGCGGCCGCGGCCGCGAGACCCGGCGGCGTGGCCCCGGTGACCAGCACCACGGTGCGGGACGCGCTCCGGACGCGCACGTTCTGGCTCCTGGCCGGCGCCTACGCCATCTGCGGCGGGACCTCCAACGGCCTCATCGGGGCGAACATGATCCCGCACGCCCTGGACATCGGCATCAGCCACCAGGTGGCCAGCATAACCGTGGGGATCATGGCCGGCCTGAACTTCGTCGGCACCATGGGGGCCGGGTGGCTCTGCGACCGCATGGACCCGCGCAAGGTGCTGGCCGGGATCTACGCGTTGCGGGCGGTGGCGCTGTTCATCCTGCCGTCGGTCACCGGCCCCGCCGGCATGTTCGTCTTCGCGGTGATCTACGGGCTGGACTGGTTCGCCACGGTGCCGCCGGTGGTGGCCATCGCCGGCAACACCTTCGGCAAGAACTCTGTGGGCAGCATCTACGGCCTGATCTTTCTGGCGCACCAACTGGGCGGCGCCGCCATGGCCCAGGGCAGCGGCATCGCCTACGACGTGTTCGGCGACTATGGCCCGTCCTTCCTCACCGGCGCGGTGCTGGCGGTGCTGGCCGTGGTCATGTCGATGGCTATTTCCAAGGACCCGCCGGTCCGGCTGGCCCCGCCTCAGCCCGGACTGGCCACCACGTAGGAAAGGCTGATGGCGTAGGGAGTCTTTCAACAACCTGCTAACGGAGGACCTCCATGGCATGTGATCCCAACTACCTCAGCTTTTCCGACGCCGAGTACGAGCGCCGCCATGCGGCGGTGCAGGCGCGCATGGACCGCCTGGGCCTCGATGCGGTGGTGTTTTACGGCAGCCGCGCGGCGCCGGACATCCACTACCTGTGCAACTGGCTCACCACCTCCGAGGCCTACTTCATCTATCCGCGCCAGGGAGAGCCCACGCTGTTCGTGCAGTTGTCCAACCACCTGCCCAACGCGAAGCGCATGGCCACTATCGACGACGTCCGCTTCGGCGGCTCCAGCCCCACCGGTTCGGTGGATTCGGTGCCGCGGGTGCTGGAGAACCTGAAGGAACGGGGCCTGGAAAAGGGCAAGGTGGCCCTTTGCGGCAACGTCCCCTACCGGCATTACCTGCGGCTGGTGGAGGCGCTGCCCGGAGTCGAGTGGTCGGATTTCAGCGCCCAGATGCGCGACCAGCGCCAGGTCAAGAGCGCCGAGGAGATCGAGCGCCTGCGACTGGCCTCGGCCATGAGCGACGACTCGGTGGCGGCCCTGCGCGAGCGGGCGCGGCCCGGCATCCCGGAGCACGAGCTGGCGCGGATCGTCGAGGACGTCTACCTGGGCAAGGGCGGCATCAACGGCATCCACTTCATGATCACCACCTCCATGCACGACCCCAGGGGCGGCGTGCCGCAG
>JAPOQB010000013.1 GCA_026710965.1 Deltaproteobacteria bacterium
CCAGGTGCTGTGCCCGATGAACCGGGGCGGCGCCGGCGCCCGCTCGATCAACATCGAGCTCCAGGCCGCCCTCAACCCGGCCGGCGAACGCAAGGTCGAGCGCTTCGGCTGGACCTTCGCGCCGGGCGACAAGGTCATGCAGATCGAGAACGACTACGACAAGGAGGTCTACAACGGCGATATCGGCGCGGTCGTGGATGTGGACCCCGAGGCGGGCGAGCTGACCGCGCGCTTCGAGGGGCGCGATCTCGTCTACGGCTTCGGCGAGCTCGACACGCTGGTGCCGGCCTATGCCGCGACGGTTCACAAGAGCCAGGGCTCGGAATATCCGGCGGTGGTGATCCCGGTGCTGACGCAGCACTACGCGATGCTGAAGCGGAACCTGCTCTATACCGGGGTCACGCGGGGCAAGCGGCTGGTGGTGCTGGTCGGCCAGAAGAAGGCGGTGGCCATCGCGGTGCGCAACGCTTCGGGACGCCGGCGCTGGTCGAAGCTGGACGAATGGCTGGCCGGCGCGAAGAACGGTCCGCACGCCGAAATCGCCCGTGATGCCCCGTCCTCTCGGGAGCGGTCGTTGACCGGCGCCATGCCATGCGGGTAATCGGGGAGCACGACAGGACTGGATGGTGGGGGAGGAGAACAGGTGAACAAGGTGGAGATGGCCGATCGGCTGGCAGCCCGAACCGGCCTGGGCAAGTCGGCGGCGAAGGAGGCGGTGGACGGTGTGTTCGCGGCCATCGGCGACGCTCTTGCCAATGGCGAAGAAGTGCGGATTGCGGGATTCGGGACTTTGGGCACCAGAAGCAGAGCGGCCCGTACCGGACGCAATCCGAGGACCGGAGAGGCCGTTTCGGTATCGGCGTCGACATCGCCGACGTTCAAGGCCGGGAAGACGCTGAAGGATGCCGTGAAGGCGGGTCCCAGGTCATGACGCTGCAACGTCAGCCGACCGCGACTCGGAGCGTCTCAGACCGCCTGAATGTGCAATCCAGCCGATTGCTGTGCGATGACGGGCACTCTGCGAGCTGCCCGGTTGGCGCCGGGAAAAGCCAAGTCAGCAGCGGGGTTGACGGATGGACTGCTGCCAGTCTGGATGCTGGATCGCATATGAGGCAAGAAGATCGTCAACGGATGTTCACACTGGGAGCGCAAGGTGTAGAGTCTGCGACTGCAAGATATGACTGACATGAAATCTCTCCGAGACAGTGAAGTCAAGAAACTCGCCACAAGACCTGGACCAACGCAGTATCTTGCGTTCGACGAGTTGGCCCGCCGGGTAAGAGATGATCCAGCAAGTTGGAGCCAATCAAAGAGGTCAGGAGGCTGGAATACTTTCGACTGCTCGCGGCTACCTAATGTTTACGAAACGGAGTGGGCGTTCTTGAAATGGTCTCAGTACTTGAACGAAGAACAGAACTACGACCTTATGCGGGTGCAGGGCGCGAGGGTTGATAAGCTAGAACGGGAACTGGACGAGGATCCAGATGGGTGTAGGTCTGGCATGGCAATCGTAAGTCATTGATTTAGCGATATTGACGGGTTGAGGGAGACAGCCGAAATCGGGGTTTCGTGACAATCGCCCGCTGCAGGGCGGGATTTTGTCACGCTGGCGGCATCCACGGGTGGTAGGTGGGAACGCTCCGCACCGCGAGATGCGGTAGGATGCTACGCCGTACAAGCCAGCATCAGGAGCGAACCCATGCCAGTGTCGCAGTCTCCCGCCCTCTCGTCCATCGATCTTTCCGAGCTGCCGTCCGAAGTGGCCGAAGCGGTGGTCCAGGTGGTCGACTTCTGTCGCGATCAGGCTCGATCGGACTCGTCTGCGGAGACGTTCGAGACGGTTGAGACGGGGCTGCGCGAGGCCATGAACGGCCTGGGTTGCAAGCTCCTTGGAGCCTGGGCCGAGAGCCGGGACGACGGTGCGAGCCGGATCGAGCGCAACGGGCAGAGTTGGTTCCGGGTGGCGGCGACGCCGAAAACGATCATGACGACCCTCGGTCCGGTGGTCTTTCGGCGTGCCCGCTACCGCAACGGCGCGAGCAGCACGTCGCTGGTGCCGGTGGACGAGAGCCTGGGCCTCATCGACGACTACCTGACCCGGCCGGCGGCGCAACTCGGGCTGATGATGATGGGCCACTGTACGCCGCGTGAAGCGGAGGAGTTCTTCGCGAAGATGGGCGGCATGACGCCGTCGGTGAGCACGCTGCAGCGGCTGACCCAGAGCATGCATGAGCGCTGGGAGAGCATCGCCCCGGAGACACTGGCCAGCATCCGTGCCGCCGAGGACATACCGGTCGACGCGGTCACCGCGTCGGTCTCTCTCGACGGCGTCATGGTGGCGCTGCGGGCCGGCGAGGACGGCTGTGCCGAGGCGTGCTGGCGCGAGGCCTCCTGCGGCACAGTCTCCTTCCACGACGCCAAGGGTACCCGGCTGAAGACCCTCTATCTCGGCCGCATGCCCGAGAGTGGCAAGGTCAGGCTGAAGGCACAGCTCACGAGCGAGGTCGCCCATATCCGGCGTGTGCGCCCGGAGATCAGGATCGGCGCCGTGGCCGACGGCGCCGCCGACAACTGGACCTTCCTCGAGAGCCTCTCGCCCGAGACCGAGGTCATCGACTTCTGGCACGCCTGCGAGCATCTCCGCGTGGCCTCGGACCATGCGGTGGCGCCCCACTGGTTCGAGAAGCACCGC
>JAPOQB010000937.1 GCA_026710965.1 Deltaproteobacteria bacterium
CCCGGGGTCGCGCTCATGCTCGGGCCGCGGACGGTGCGGGCGAGGCCGGACACGTACTTGTACGAGTTCTGGAAGATGCGGCAGGCCTCCTCCAGCGGGACCTCGAAGTAGTTCCGGGCGCCGGTGTCGCGTTCCACGAACATGTAGTAGGGGATCATCCCCAGCCGGACCTCTTCCTCCCACATGCGGATCCAGATGTCCGAGGAGTCGTTGATGTGGCGCAGCAGCGGCGCCTGGCAGCGGATCACGGCGCCGGCGTCGCGCAAGCGGCGGATCGCCTCCCGCACCACGTCGGTCTCAAGCTCCTGCCAGTGGTTGAAGTGGGCCATGATGGCGACGTGCTTGCCCGCCTTCACGATCTTCTCCAGCAGCCGCAGCATGTCGTCGGCATCGTCATCGCCAACGAACCGGGCGGGCCAGAAGGTCAGGGACTTGGTCCCGATACGGATGTCCTGCACGTGTCCGAGACGGGGGTCCTCCACCAACGGCTCCAGGTAATGGGCGAACACCGAGGTCTTCATGATCATGGGGTCGCCGCCGGTCACCAGCAGGTCGGTGACGTCGGGACGCGCGGCCAGGTAGTCGTGCAGGCCGTCCGCCTCCTTGGCCACGATCTTGAGCGTGTTGTCGCCCACGAACTGCGCCCAGCGGAAGCAGAAGGTGCAGTAGGCATGGCAGGTCTGCCCCTGGCTGGGGAAGAACAGCACGGTTTCGCGGTACTTGTGCTGGAGACCCTCGATCGTCTCCTGCGCCACCTTCGGGATGTTCAGCTCCCGCTGCCCGGCCGGGTGCGGGTTGAGCTTTTCGCGGATCGCGTGGGCGCCGGCCTTGACCTCGCTCGCCGAAGCGTCGCGCCGCATCAGGTCGGCCATGCGCCGGAAGTCGACCTCCTCGAGCATCCCCTGCTGCGGGAACGTCATCTGGTAGACGGGGTCGTCGGGCACCCGGTCCCAGTCGATGAGGTTGTCGATCACGTACCGGTTGGAGCGGAACGGCAGCACATTGGCCACCACCTTCATGGCGAACCGGTCGTCCTTGGACAGCGTCTCGAGTTGGGGAATCTCGTCGAGGTGCTTGGTCGACAATGCCTTGTAGCGCTCGGACGGAAAGATCGGCGCCGCATGGTCCAAGTGTTCTTCGGGCTCCGAGGGAACTCTACTCATGACTCACCTCCCACTCTTATCTCGCTTTGTTCTCAACACTCGGCTCACAATACCAGTATACTCCAACACAACCCAGATGAAAGACGCAAAAAACAGAATAATCGTTGCGACCCCCGTTTTGCAAGGGGGGCGGGAGCGACCGGCGGGATCTCCCCGGTTCGTTCCTGCGTCACCAATTTTTTCGGCTTTTCGGTTTTTTCTGCTTTACTGTTTCTTGGGGGCAACTGCTTATCGAGTAAAGTCTCTCAAGGGACTGAAAGGAGCAAACCATAAATGGCTACGGATCTTTTTGCCACCGCGCGGGAACGCCTCGAAGACGCTGCCCGCTATCTCGACATCGAGCGCGAGATCATCGAACAGCTTCGCTATCCCAAGGAAACGCTGGCCGCCACCCTGCTGGTGCGCATGGACGACGGCTCGCGCAAGGCCTTCAAGGCATGGCGCTGCCGCTATGACGACACCCGCGGCCCCACCAAGGGCGGCATCCGTTTCCACCCCGCGGTGAACGTGGACGAGGTCATGACGCTGGCATTCTGGATGACGTTCAAGTGCGCCGTCGTGAATCTGCCTTTCGGCGGCGCCAAGGGCGGCGTGTCGGTGGACGTCAAGACGCTTTCCCGGGCCGAGCTCGAACGCCTGAGCCGGGCGTACGTCGAGGGGTTCTCGCGGTTCATCGGGCCCGAGCGCGACATCCCCGCGCCGGACATGTACACCAACGGCATCGTCATGGCCTGGATGGCGGACGAATACAGCACCATCACCGGCCATCCCAGCCCGGCCATCATCACCGGCAAGCCGGTGGCGCTGGGCGGCTCGCTGGGACGCGACGACGCCACCGGCCGGGGCGGATTCTACATTCTGCGGCAACTGAAGGAGGAACTCGGGGTCAGCCCGGAAAAGTCACGGATCGTCCTTCAGGGATTCGGCAACGCGTCGTTCCACTGCGCCCGCCTGCTCCACGACGACGGCTACAGGATCATCGGCCTTTCGGATTCCACTTCCGCCATCTACGACCCCGACGGCATGGACCCCTACGCCGTCATGGAGCACAAGAACCGCACCCGGAGCGTCGCCGGCGCGCCCACCAACGGCACAGCGCGAGAGCTCGACAACGCCGGACTTCTGGAGGCGGAGTGCGACGTGCTGATCCCGGCCGCGGTGGAGAACCAGATCACCGAAGCCAACGCGGCCGACATCAAGGCGCCTGTCATCCTGGAGCTCGCCAACGGCCCGGTGACGCCGGCCGGCGACGCCGTGCTCGACAACAAGGGCACGGTAGTGGTCCCGGACATCCTGGCCAATGCGGGCGGGGTGACGGTGTCCTACTTCGAGTGGGTGCAGAACAAGGCGGGCTACTACTGGCCGGTGGAAGATGTGCACTCGCGGCTCAAGGCCATCCTGGAACCCGAGACCCGGCGCGTCTGGGAGGTGGCCGGGGAAAAGGGCGTGAGCATGCGCACCGCCGCCTACGTCCACGCCCTCGAACGCATCGGCAACGCGGTGGAGGCCCGCGGCACCAAGGCGTTCTTCAACCAGGGAAACTGACGTCCCGCGCCGCACGGGACACTGGAGTGCAATGGCCAAGCACGGAGGCCCCAGCCACCTCGACGAGCTCGAGGCCGAGTCCATCCACATCATGCGCGAGGTCGTGGCCACGTTCTCCAAACCGGTCATGCTCTATTCCGCCGGCAAGGACAGTTCGGTCCTGGTGCGCCTGGCGCAGAAGGCCTTCCATCCGTCGCCGCCGCCCTTCCCGCTGCTTCACGTGGATACCACCTGGAAGTTCCCGGAGATGTACGAGTTTCGCGACCGCATGGCCCGGGAGACCGGAACGAAGCTTGTCGTCCACATCAATGAGGAAGGACTTGCTCGAGGCGTGGGCCCGCTCACCCACGGATCAGCGCTTCACACCGACGTGATGAAGACCCAGGCTTTGAAGCAGGCACTCGACAGGCACGGCTTCGATGCGGCGCTGGCGGGGGCGCGGCGCGACGAGGAGATGTCCCGGGCCAAGGAACGCGTGTTCTCCCTGCGCACCCGGGAACATCGCTGGGATCCCAGGAACCAGCGCCCCGAGCTTTGGCGCCTCTACAACACCCATCTCGGCGAGGGCGAATCCATGCGCGTCTTTCCGCTCTCCAACTGGACCGAGCTGGATGTCTGGAGCTACATCGACCGGGAAGGCATCCCCGTCGTGCCGCTCTATTTCGCCGCCCCGCGCCCGGTGGTGCGGCGCTCCGGAACACTGATCATGGTGGCCGACGAACGCTTGAAGCTCGAGCCGGGGGAGAAAGCCGAGACGATGCAGGTGCGCTTCCGCACGCTGGGCTGCTACCCGCTGTCCGGCGCCATCGAATCCGCTGCCGAGACCGTGCCGGCGATCATCCGGGAGATGCTCTCGGCCACGCATTCCGAGCGCCAGGGGCGCGTCATCGACCACGACGGGGAAGGCTCCATGGAGCGCAAGAAGCAGGAGGGGTATTTCTGATGTCCGTGAGGCCTCCGCCGAGCGACCGGGAATTCCGCGCCTATTCGAACGCCCGGGAAAACCGGGACATCCTGCGCTTCATCACCTGCGGCAGCGTCGACGACGGCAAGTCGACACTCATCGGCCGCCTGCTCTACGAATCCCGGCTGGTCTTCCAGGACCAGCTCGCGCGGGTGGAGGCCGACAGCAGGCGGTACGGCACCCAAGGCGAAAACCTCGACCTGGCGTTGCTGGTGGACGGCCTTCGGGCGGAACGCGAGCAGGGCATAACCATCGACGTCGCCTACCGCACGTTCTCCACCGCCAGGCGTTCCTTCATCGTCGCCGACACCCCGGGGCACGAGCAGTACACCCGCAACATGGCCACCGGCGCCTCCACCGCCGACCTTGCGGTGGTGCTCATCGACGCCCGCAAGGGAGTGCTGCCCCAGACCCGCCGGCACACCACCATCCTTTCCCTGCTGGGGGTGCGCCACGTGATTGTGGCCGTCAACAAGATGGACCTCGTCGACTGGTCCGGTGACATCTACCAAGGTATCGTCGAAGCCTACCGCGACTTTGCCGGGCGGCTCGACGTGACCGGTGTCATCTGCATTCCCGTATCGGCCCTGAACGGCGACAACGTTACCGGGCCCTCCACCGCCATGGACTGGTATGAAGGGCCGACGCTGCTACAGGCCCTGGAAACCGCCGATGTGGCCCCGGACCGCGAGTGCCCCCCTTTTCGCATGTGCGTGCAGTGGGTCAACCGCCCCGACGCCGAGTTTCGTGGTTTCGCGGGCACCGTGGCCTCCGGCCTCGTGTGTCCGGGCGACCCCGTGCTGGTATGTCCGTCGAACAGGGCCTCGGTGGTGAAACGCATCGTCGGACCGGACGGCGACCTCGACCGCGCCGGAGCCGGCCAGGCCGTCACCCTTACCCTCGCCGACGAGATCGACGTGAGCCGCGGGGACATCATCGCCGCCGCCGCCGATCCGCCGAGCCTCAGCGACCAGTTCGCCTGCCACATCGTCTGGATGCACGAGACCCCCCTGCTGCCCGAGCGTCCCTACCTGCTGAAGATCGGCACGCGGCTGGCGGGGGCCCAGGTCACGGCCGTCAAGCACAAGCTCAACGTCGACAACCTGGAGCACACCGCGGCCAAGACCCTGGGACTCAACGACATCGCCTACTGCAACATCGGCCTCGACCGACAGATCGCGTTCGACCCCTATCGGGAACTGAGGGAGACGGGCGGATTCATCCTCATCGACCGGTACACCCATGACACGGTGGGCGCCGGCATGATCGATTTCGGCCTGTGGCGCGGCTCGAACCTGACCCGGCACCCACTCGCCATCGGCAAGCCGGCGCGCTCGGCCCAGAAGAACCAGAAGGCATGCGTGGTCTGGCTCACCGGTCTGTCGGGCGCGGGCAAGTCGGCGACCGCCAACGCGGTGGAGATGCGCCTGCACGCCATGGGACGGCACAGTTACACGCTCGACGGCGACAATCTCCGGCACGGATTGACCAGGGACCTGGGCTTTACGGCGGCCGACCGGGTGGAAAACGTGCGCCGCACCGCCGAGGTCGCCAAGCTGTTCGTCGACGCGGGCCTGATCGTTCTGGTCTCGTTGATCTCGCCCTTCCGCGACGAGCGCCGCATGGCCCGTGAGATGATGGAGGAAGGCGAGTTCATCGAGGTGTTCGTCGATTGCCCCATCGCGGTCTGCGAGCAGCGCGACCCCAAAGGGTTGTACCGGAAAGCGCGGGCCGGCGAGATCGGCAACTTCACCGGCGTGGACAGCCCCTACGAACCACCCGAGAACCCCGAGCTCGTGTTGAAGACAGCGGAGCGGAACGTCGACGAAATCGCCGGCCAGGTCATCGACTATCTGCGATCGAGGGTGGATGTCGCGTGACCCGACATCCTCGTCTACAGGGCGAGAGTTGTCTCGAGAAGACATCCGTGTGCTTCGTCGTGGTCATGAATTCAACCCGGCAACGCCAGGGGACACAGTCCGGTACCGGCGACCCGCAGGCCGAGCCCGGGACCGGTCAGCGCTTTGGTGGAAAGAACCCCCCCGGGGCCGAACATCAGGCACGGCTCGGCCAGGTCCCGCCTCAGGAGGTGGGTCCCGAACGCGCCTTCCGATGCCGCCAGCGCGGACCCGCAGGCGTGCATCACGGACAACCCCGCGCGGGTCAGCAGGCTGGTCTCGCCGACCTGGGCGCCGACGATGACGCCGAGGCCTTGCCGGACTGCCCGGTCGGTCAGCGCTAGAGAGCGAATCAATCCTCCCTGCTTGGAAACCCGCAGATTGACGATCCAGGTGCCGGCATCGTCGAGGGCGTCCAATTGTTCCGCGCGCAAGAGGCTCTCGTCAAGGATGATCCTGGTTTGGCAGGCCTGGGCCACCTTGCGAAACCCGTCGATGTCCCCTGCCTGCAACGGTTCCTCGACGGCGAAGATGTCGGCGTCCAGCGCCTGGAGGTGGCGGACAAATCCTTCCGCGTCGTTTCCGAGATTGTTGGCGTCGAGCCTGACGCGAAGGTCCGGGCGCGACCTGAACACGGCGAGCTTGCGCCGGTCGCGCCCGCGCCGGCCGGACAGCTTGACCTTGAAGTCGCGGAATCCTTCCCGGCGGTAACGACGGAACTGCCACCAGTATGCGGGCAGCGGCGCGTCGCCCAGGACGGCGGAGTAGCCGAAGCTTCCGTCGAGCCGGGGCAACCCGAGGACTTCCTCCACCGTGCGTCCCGAGACCTGGCCCGCGAGGTCCAGGATCGCCAACTCGACCGCGCAGAACGCGGCGGGGTTCCGGTCGATATCGTCGCGGTGCCCGTCGATCCAGGCCCGAAGGTCGTGAACGCCTCCGACACCGCGCGCCAGTTCTACCCGATGCCGGGCGATGAACCGGGCCGCGGTCTCAACGGTCTCG
>JAPOQB010000652.1 GCA_026710965.1 Deltaproteobacteria bacterium
CCCCATCGTCATCCTGCCCGGCAACCACGATCCATTGACCCCGGATTCGGTCTACCGCCGGGCCGAGTTCACCAAGGCCGGCAACGTGCACGTGCTGGGACTCACCGCGGAGCGGGGCGATTTCCCCGAGCTCGATCTCGAAGTGTGGGGCCGCCCCCACGTGGACTATCTCGACATGTCACCGCTCCCCGAGCCGCCGGAACGGCACACCCGCTGGCAGTTGGCCGTGGCCCACGGCCACTACATAGAGGACCAGCCCAGGCCGGAGGTGCTGCTCGGTTCGTGGCTGATCCGCCAGGAAAATCTCACCACCAGCGGCGCCGACTACGTCGCCCTGGGCCACTGGAATCGCGCCGTGCAGGTGGGCGATCCAGAGGTGCCCGCCTACTACTCCGGCTCCCCCAGCTACGTCGGCACCGTCAACGCCATCCGGCTGCAAAGCGACGGCCAGGTCGTGGTCACCCAGATTCCCGTCTGACAGGGCCAACCCCGTTGAGCGAATTAATGATGGTGGGCGCGCTTCTTCTGAAGCCCCCCGTGCCCCATCTGCAGGATATCTTCCCGGGTGACGCGGTTGCCTGCCAGGAGCTTGGGCAGCATGAAGTCGAAGGCGGTGACGGGGTCGTGGAGCACGCACCCGGACAGGCCCAGGACGGGTATGTCTTCGAGGTAGCTCATGAGGAACATGGAGCCGGGGAGGATCGGGAAGCCGTGGGAGACGACGTCGGCGCCGCTTCGGCGGATACCTTCAGGGGTGAGGTCGTCCGGGTCCACGGACATGCCGCCGCTCACCAGGATGATCTCGGCGCCCTTGGCGGCGAAGTCCTTGATATGACCGGCGATGACGTCGGGATCGTCGGGCGCCAGGACGGCCGGTTCCAGAGTCGAGCCCATGCCCTCCACCTTCTCCCGCACCCTCGGCTCGAAGCCGTCCGTGATCCGGCCGGTGAAGACCTCGCTCCCGGTGACCAGCAGGCAGACCTTCTTCGCGGGCATGGCCGCCACCGACACGAGAGGCCTGTCCCGACACAGCGCTTCCGCCTGCGCCACCAGCTCTTCCTTCACCACCACAGGGATGGTGCGGGTGCCGCCGACCACCGTGCCCTGGCGCACGAATTCGCCGGAACGGAGGGTGGCCAGGATCAGGTCTCCCAGCTCGTTGAAACGGAACAGCAGCTCCTGGTCCACCTCCAGCATGCCGTCCGTCTCCGCCACCAGGTTGACCCGGCCCTCGCTCGGGTCCGTGAGGGTCAGCCCGGCCCCCGCGGCCGCCCGGGCCAGCCGTTTGGCGGCGTCCTCTTCGTGTAGCTCGTCCGGCGCCAGCTCCATGATGTAGATGTGGGCCTTGCCCACGTCCAGCAGCCTCGGCACGTCCTCCTCGGCGATGAGATGCCCGCGCTTGAAGCGGGGTCCCTTGTGGCCGCCGGGTATGATCTCCGTGATGTCGTGGGCCAACCGCAGGCCCACCGCCTCTTCAACTGGAATGACCTTGAGCATCTGTCATCTCTCCCTGAATACTGAGGAAACTCTCCCTAATTGGCGCCCTTCGACTTCGTTCCGCTGGCGCTCCACTACGCTCAGGACGAACGGTGGATGAGAGCGTTGCGCGATACGAACTCCACAACCGATCGGACGAATGGTGGATGAGAGCGTTGCGCGACACGAATTCCACAACCGATCGGACGAACGGTGGATGAGAGTGTTGCGCGACATGAATTCCACAACCGTTCGTCCTGAGCGTAGCGAAGCGAAGTCGAAGGGCGCCAATTCAATCCAGTATGTTCTGGGTGAACCAATCCCTCGGGATCTCCCGGCCCGCGCCGAGCTCTTGGGCCTTCCGCACCACGTACCCGGCCACGGAGGCGAACTGCAGGCCCTGGGTGCCGTCGTTGAGAAACAGCGTCACGTCCGAATCGCTGGTCCGGCCCTGGGCCGTGCCGCCCATGAGATCCGTGAGCAAGGGGTGCTGGCCGGAGAACAGGTCCACTCCCGGGTTGACGATGCGCGTCGTTTCGTCGTCGGTGCCGGCGACGTAGGAGGCGTATCCGGCGATGCGCCGCATGCCCTCATCCAGGGTGCCGATGGTGCCGCGGCCCAGTTTCACGGTGACGTCGCAGCGGTCGAGTATGCCGGGTTCCCATTCGTTGCTGCGGACGCAGGTGACGAAGGCGCCGTCCTCCACCCAGCCGGAGTTCTCCACCACCACCCGGACCGAGTCGGTGCAGGTGGCGACCATGTCCGAGCCCCGCACCACCTCCTCCACGCCATCGTGCGCGGTCACCGGCACGCCCAGCATTTCGCTCATCTTCCGCGCGTAGGCTTCGCGGTTGGCCGGAGTGGGACTGTAGACCTTGACCGCCCGGAGTTTGCGGACCTCGGCGAAGGCCCGCAGGTAGGTCTCCGCCATGCCGCCGGAGCCGAGCATGCCCACCACCGAGGCGTCGTCCCGGGCCAGGTACCGGGCCGCCAGCCCGGCGCAGGCCCCCACCCGCATGTGCTGGATGATGCCGTCGTTGATGATCGCCAGGGGTTCGGCGTTGCGCGCGGAGAAGACCAGCACGAGGCCGCAGTAGGTGCCGGGCTCCATGCAGTACTTCTCCACCGTGCGGCCCTCCGGCCACTCCAGCATGTCGGATTTCATGCGGATGGCGAAGACCCCGAAGGAGCGGGAGGCGCCCTCCATGGTCCCCCAGCGGTACATCCGCTCCGGCTCCTCCTGCGGCACGTAGAGATCGATGCGGGGGCGGTAGACGGCCCGCTGGGCCAGCAGGTCGCGGTAGCCGGTCTCCAGGGCGTCGATGCACCCCTTCATGTCGAGGATTTCCTCTACGGTTTCGTTGTTGATGAGCAGCATGAGTATGTCCTGGTGAAGGGCCTCGAAGGGGCAGGCCGTTGGTGGGAGATCACGCGCGCCGCGAACCCGCGCCGGCGCGTCATCCGCCCAGCGTAATCATCTCGATCTTGTCGTGCTCGCCGGGGTCGTAGCCGTCCGGAGATTGAATGGCGTTGAGCCGGTCGGCCGAGAACCGGTCGGTGCGGCCGGTCCAGATGGCCTCCAGCCAGCGGCCG
>JAPOQB010000012.1 GCA_026710965.1 Deltaproteobacteria bacterium
CCGAGTCCGCTGGACCTTCCCAGCGGGTGCCGGTTCCGGGACCGCTGCTTCAAGGCCACCGGGATCTGCGCCGGCCATGAGCCCACCCTGGAAGAAAAGGCGCGCAACCAGTGGGTGGCGTGTTATAGGACGAACTGACGGGATCGGGTCGCCGCGTACAGGACACTTGATTCAATGAGCTTGCTGGAAATCAGGAACCTCAAGAAGTACTTCCCGGTGGAAGAAGGCCTGCTCGCCCGCCGCAAGGGCGACGTCAAGGCGGTGGACGGCGTCAGCCTGACGGTGGAGGATGGAGAGACCCTCGGGGTGGTGGGCGAATCCGGCTGCGGCAAGTCGACGCTGGGCCGGACGATCCTCCGCCTGATCGAGCCCACGGAAGGCGAGATCCTGTTCGAGAACAAGGACATCATGAGGATCTCCAGCGCCGAGATGCGCGATCTCCGCCGGCGCATGCAGATCATCTTCCAGGACCCCTACGCCTCGCTCAATCCCCGCATGAGAGTCGGCGAGATCATCGGCGAGGGCCTCAAGATCCACCGCATGGCAACCGGCAGGGACCGCAAGGAGCAGGTGATGGGACTGCTCGAGAAGGTGGGCTTGCGGGACGACCACTACGACCGCTACCCCCACGAGTTCAGCGGCGGCCAGCGGCAGCGCATCGGCATCGCCCGGGCCCTGGCGGTGTCGCCCAAGTTCATCGTCGCGGACGAGCCGGTGTCGTCCCTGGACGTGTCCATTCAGGCCCAGATCATCAACCTCCTCCAGGAGCTGCAGGAGAGTATGCAGCTCACCTTCTTCTTCATCTCCCACGACCTTCGGGTGGTGGAGCACGTCAGCCACCGGGTGGCCATCATGTACCTCGGCAAGGTTGTCGAGATCGCGCCGAGCAACGCCATCTACACCGACGCTCGGCATCCCTACACCCGCGCCTTGCTCTCGGCCGTGCCGATGCCGGACCCCAATCCCAAGAAAGACCGCATGGTGCTGGAGGGGGACGTGCCGAGCCCGGTGAACCCGCCGACCGGGTGCAACTTTCACCCGCGCTGCCCGTTCCGGGAGCAGATCTGCAGCGAGGTGGAGCCGGAACTGGAGTTCTCCATGGGCGGCCACGGCACCGCCTGCCACGTCTTCGGCCCCGGCAAACGCACCTGGGCGACCCCTCCGCGCGAGTCCTGACGGACAGGGGGAGCGGTCGGCGGCGCGTTGACCTCCCGAACCTTTCTTTGACTTCTCGGTGCCGGGTGCTAAAATCTCCCCCGGATCGCAAATCCACGGGCGGGCGGAGGTTCCTCGGCTCGCCCGGATATTTTTTCAGAGGTGCAGTCAGATGGCAGACAACGACGGCCCCGTGCCGATGACGGCGCAGGGGCACCAGCAATTGGTCGAGGACCTCCAGCGCCTCAAATCCGTTGAGCGTCCCAGGAATGTTCGCGACATCGAGGAAGCCCGGGCCCACGGTGACCTGTCGGAGAACGCCGAGTTTCATGCGGCCAAGGAACGCCAGTCCCTGCTCGATGTCCAGATTCGCGAGACCGAGGACAAGCTCGCGCGGGCTCAGGTCATCGACGTGTCCAGGCTCTCCGGTGACAAGGTCGTGTTCGGCGCCACCGTCGAGTTGGTGGACGACGACACCGACGAGAACGTCATCTACAAGATCGTCGGCGAGCACGAGGCGGAGCCCAGGGAGGGAAGGATATCCCTGGGTTCACCGGTAGCGCGGTCCCTGATCGGCCGCCGGGTGGGTGACCTGGTGGAGGTACGCACGCCCGCGGGCGTACGGAACTTCGAGGTACTGGACGTCTCTTTCATCGAATAGCCCCCTTCGACTTCGCTCCGCCGGCGCTTCGCTCCGCTCGGGACCAACGGGGTGGGCCGCGGCTCTGGCGGCCCTGACGCTCTGCGTTTCCGGTTTGGCGCCGGCCGAGGTTGCGATACGGGCGGAACCGGGTTTCGGCGGTGTCTATCGTCTCGGTGAGCCGTTGCCGGTGCGGATCGAGCTGGTGAACTCCGGAGTCGCCGTCCGGGGCGTCCTGGAGGTGGTGGAGGCCCGTGGCGGGCCCACCCGGGGCATCGAGCCCTACTCGTTCATCCAGCGGCGGGACATTTTTCTCTCGACCCATGCGCGCAAGGTCGTCTTCGTCACCGTCGATCCGGATACGGTGGCGCAGCCGCTGTTGTTGCGGTTCACCGGCGGCGGCCGGAGCCACGAGACCTCGGTCAGCCTGCGCGGCCGGTTTACCGGCCAGCCGCTGGTTCTTCTGCTCACCCGCAGCAACGTCGCGCCGGCCATTCCGCTTTCCCACGAGACCCCCGTGCCGGTGGTCTCCCTTCCGCTGAGCGATCTCCCCGAGGACACCCGGGCTTACGGCGGGGTCTGGAGCGTCATGCTCTACGAGCAGTCCCTGCGGGGCCTGTCCCGAGGGCAGCGGGGCGCGCTGGAGCGCTGGCTCTCCGCCGGAGGGATCATGGTGGTGCTGGGCGGCGCCCACTTCGCCCTGTACCAGGACCGGGCCACCGCCGCATTGCTGCCGGTGGCGGTGCGCGGCTTGAAACGGCTGGAGGCCATGCCGGAGTTGTCGGCCCGGTTCGGCGGCGTGCTGGAGGACGCCCTGGTCCAGGACGCCGTCCCCAGCGGCGATGGCCGGGTGCTGTGGGCGGAGCAGGGCACGCCCATGGTGGTGGAGAGAAGCCACGGCGAGGGCCGGGTGGTCTACCTGGCGCTGGACGTGGGACGTCCGCCGGTGGCGGACTGGGCGGGCCTCCCGGCGCTGTTCGGGGAGGTCCTGGGCGCTCCCCCTGCCAGAGGCACGGAGCCCTGGACCCACTGGAATCAAGATCTGTTCACCGGGCTGCTCCAGGACTTCGGCTTCTCCAGCCTGCGGTCCCCGATGTTGTCGCTCCTGCTGGGCCTTTCGCTCTACATCGGGTCGCTGCTGCTCTGGTTTCGCTACGGCAGGGGCGCGTGGCCGTCGCGCTACCCCTGGGCGCTGGGGCCGGCGGGGCTGGTGCTGGCGTGGGCGCTCGGCGGCTACTGGTACTTCGACCGCGGCGGCCATGTACCCGACGGAATCCTGATCTCCTCCACGGTGGTGGACGGGTCGCCGTGGTCGGACGTGGCGCCGGTGCACTCCAACGTCGGCCTGTTCGCGACCCGGCACAAGGAGTTTTCCTTCAGCCTCGGCCGCGACCTGACCCAGCTCGACCTGGTGCCGGCGGCCGGCGGCGATGCGGAGGCATCGCTGGTGCTGCTGCAAGGGAGGCCGCGCGACCGCGTCCACGTACCGCTGGCGGAATGGAAAGCGTCGCTCTTCAGGCTTCGCGCCGTCCGCCCTTCACCGGTTGCCATCGAGTGGGAGCAGTCACGCGAGACCTACCGTATCGGCATCGTCAACCGCGGTTCCGGGGCCTTTACGGAATGCTGGCTGCTGATCGGCGGGCGCGGTTAC
>JAPOQB010000011.1 GCA_026710965.1 Deltaproteobacteria bacterium
ATTGGAACCCTCACACAACGGTAGGTGTGGAAGTCCTGCTTATTCGCTTGGGCTTGGGGAGCTACCCCGCGCCGGGCAAAGGAAAGCTGTTGTATTCAGCAGGTGACCCGACTCACGGGCTACCGTTGCTGAGGGTTCCAGAATCGTACCTATCTTAGTCGTCGTAGTGCGGTCAAGACGCTATGTAGTATTTTCTGTAAGGACACTTGAGAGCCGCGGGTGGCTGGAGTACACGAGTTTTAGAGTTGACTTCGACCCCGGGCGCGGTGATTGCGGTCGGATGTGTGGGACACAGTCCGGACCACATGGCCACCCATATCCACAGCACGATGGCGGGCCGTTACTCTGAATCGACGCCGACGGGTAGGGGGTCGGCCACTTGGACGGGCGTGATGGTCGGGATGGAAACTCCGGCATATATCACCGGTCTGACTCTCGATCACGACTGGCAAACGCCGGGGGCGCAGCCCGATGTGTATCTTGGCGACGCACGGATCGTGATCGACGATCTCGCGGCTCCCTATGTTGATGTTTCCTTCACCAACATCCATAATGTGACCGAAGTAACCAAGCACCGTGACCTGACTTGGGAGAACCTTCGCGTCGAGGATGGCGTGGAAGCAGGCTCAAGCCCTATCCTCCTCATTCTCGGGATGTTCAACGGCTCCCAGCATCAGGAAGAGTCTTCGGGGCGAAACGTCGTAGATCGGACATCGACCGACTCCCGGGGTGAGATACACGACGCCCCTGAAACACTCCGGGACCACCACAGTCGGGCAAGATGCCTCCCTGCATCCTGAATTCAGCATGATCGCAAAGCCCTACAAGCAACAAGCCGTACCGACGGATCCTCGTCTTCGAGCGGGCATCAAGGCCGAGGGGCAGATGGCGCACTATTTGCACCGTGCGTTCTCCAACAATCCGGAGACGCACGTGTTGCACGGCCTGCGCCTTGAGGACCGCCAGCAACCGGAGCAGAACGGCTCGCCCGGAGTGTGCCAGACAGATCACTTGATCGTGCATCGCTGGGGGATGTTCATCATCGAGAGCAAATCGGTGACGGAGGAAGTACGGGTCCGGCCCGACAATACGGGCGGGGATCAGTGGAGCCGCGTGTACCAAGGCAGGGAGTCGGGGATGCCCTCCCCGATCCAGCAGGCGCGGCGCCAGGCGGGCTTTCTGCGAACATTCCTGGAACGGCGCCGGGAACAACTGTTGGGGAAGCCGTCAGTGGGGATGCGCACCCTCGCCAGGCTCGTGACGGGAAAGGACCACGGCGGGTTCCTGGATGCGCCGATTCAGCTCCTGATTGCGATATCGGACAAGGGGCGAATTAAACTCCTCGATGGTTGGACGGAACCTCAGGAACCGTTTCGAGATTTCGTCACCAACGCCGATCTGGTGCCGGACAAGATCGCTGAGGAACTGGAACGCCATCGCAAGGGCGCGACGTCGCTGGGCAAATCGCAAGGCGAGTACGGCCTTTGGGACATCGAGGACAGCGCGGCGAAGGCGGTGGCCGAGTTTCTTGCGGAGTACCATGCGGAACCCTCAGGCGCTACGGCGCCGCGGACGAAGACCAAACGGGCCGTCCCCATCCAGAGTCGCCAGCCCTTGCGAAAAAGGCCCACTCCCGACGCGAGCACGACTAATAAAGCGGTCTGCAAGCATTGCCGCGGAAAGGATCTCACCGCGAGGTGGGGCCAGTTCGGCTACTACTGGCGCTGTGGGGGGTGCGGGAAGAATACGGCGATGCCGAAGACGTGTTCGCGATGCGGAGCCACAGGATCGCGGGGCAACAGCGTACGGATCCGCAAGGAAAAGGGGACCTACTTCCGCGAATGCCAGGCGTGCGACACTTCCGAGCAGATATGGGTCGAGAAGTGACCTGCTGCCAAGTCTCCCCGGAAGAACCTGCGTCCGGCGAAGCTCGTGCGTGCGACTCACGGCTTACTCCTTCCGCGCAGCTCGTTGTACCGCACCCAACCCCTGCCCGTGAGACAGACGCGCAACCAGGGTCCAGGACGCAGCGCGTATCCCGTTGACTCCACCAGTCCCTTCGCACAAGGTCGTCCAGCAGCTCCAGGGTTTCCGGGTGCGCGGCCACGCCCATTATGAATCGGGGTCCGGCCACCTGGTGCCGATCGCTTTGAGCAGTTCTTCTTCCGCCTCGGTCACTTCCTGCTGCCGGCTCCGGACGGCCCCTGGCCTCCCGGCCTTCGATGTCAACCCCGGTCCGGTTATCTCCGGCGTCGGGCCGAACAGGCGCCGTGCCCCTGGAGTTCGTCAGCCTCGTTATCCAGGCACCCTCACCCTTCCCGCGTGGAGACTCGGCCATCGCCACATGGGCAGGGATGGCAGGCGGGATCCCCCCGGCAACCGCCGGGAGCGGTGAACCGAGCCTCCACCACTCCAGAATAGTCCCCGTCCCGGAAGTGTCAAGAAACAGATGGCAACAGGCACAAGGGGGTGCGGGAGCACACCGTCCCGTTCCGTGAATCCGGGTGCATCCACCGGCCAAAGACAATCGCCGCCATTCGCCGCCCCGCCTGATAGTCGCGTCACGCGTACCTTGTTCCCGGCCCGGGAAGCGCGTATGCCGGCGGCATGGACACCAGACAAGCACTGAGACACATGCGTAGCGGGAGGCGTCCGCGGTGGTAGCGTCGATCGGCAAGATCGCCTCTCCGTCGCAGGGGGCGAGCTACTTCGAGCGGGATGGGTATTACTCCAGGGACGACCCCGCCCACAAGGAAGCGAGCGCCTGGGCCGGCCGGGGCGCGGAGGAGCTCGGGCTCTCCGGCCCGGTCGACTCCGATGCGTTCCGGGCCATCCTCGAGGGCAAGGTTCCCGGCGGCCGGCAACTCGGTCGCAAGGACCTCGACGGCAACATCCAGCACCGTCCGGGCCGGGACGTGACGCTGTCGGCGCCCAAGTCGGTGTCGCTCATGGCGATGGTGGGAGGCGACGAGCGGATCGTGGACGCGCACGACAAGGCGGTCGGCAGGACGCTTTCCTGGATCGAAAAGAACGCCATCGAGACCCGGATGCAGGACCGGGCGACGGGCGCGATGGTGCGGGCAGGCGGCCAGAAGATGGTGGCCGCGACCTTCCGCCACGACACCTCCCGGAACCTGGACCCCCAGCTCCATACTCATGCGGTGATCGCCAACATGGTCCAGGGCGAAGACCAAAAGTGGCGCACGATGGTGGACGACGGGCTCTTCAAGGGCAAGATGACGATCGGAGCCATCTAC
>JAPOQB010000010.1 GCA_026710965.1 Deltaproteobacteria bacterium
GGCGGGGTCGCCTCCATGATCGCCGCGGCCGAGGCCGTCCGGCAAGCGGGCGTGAGGCTGCGAGGGGACCTGGTATTGGCCTGCGTGGTGGGCGAGACCCAGGGTGGCGAGGGTACGCACTTTCTCATGGAGAGCGGCCTCAGCACCGACGCGGCGGTGCTGACGGAGCCCTTCGGCATCGGCAACCTCGTGACCGTGCACGGCGGCATCGTCCACTTCGCCGTCCACACCCACGGCGTGACCGGACACGTGAGCAGGATCGAGGAGACCGTGAACGCCGTGGCGCAGATGACCCGGGTCATCGAGGCCCTGCGCGAGGTCGAGTTCACCTATAGGCCCCGGGCCGACCTGCCGGCCCTGCCCCGTTTGAACGTGGGCAGCATCATCGGCGGGCGCGGCGAGAGTTACGTGCTGACGGAGCCGCCCTACGTGCCGGACCTGTGCACCATCATCGTGGACGTGCACTTCGTGCCGGGGCAAACCGCGGACTCGGTCATCGCCGACGTCCGGCGCGCCCTTGATCCGTTGAAGGACAGCGACCCGGCCTTCGACTACGCCATCGAAATCCCGCCGCCGGTCTTCTTCAAGGGCTGCCGGAAGCTGGTGATGGACCCGCTGGACGTGCCAAGAGATGCCGCCATCGTCCAGGCGGTGGCCCGGAACCACGAGAAGGTCACCGGTTCGCCGCCCAAACTGATCGGCGCGCACCTGCCCATGTCCTACTCCGCCGGCGATAGCTGCTGGCTCTGGAAGCACGGCATCCCCTGCCTCCACTACGGCCCCGGCGGCGGCTTCCTCGACCCCGGCCCGGACGGCAGCTATATCTTCATCAGCGAGATGGTGGACTGCGCGAAGGTGCTGGCACACACCGCCATGGATGTGTGCGGCACGGCATGAACGGTTTGCTCGCTCCAACACGGCGCGGACAGGACAAGTGCCGCGGCTTGCCTGCCCGTCTGCGCCAACTCGACCGGAGCAGCCCAAGCTACTTTTTGACCTTCTTCCACTCCCGGGCACCGCGCTTGGCTTCGTCAATCTGGCTGTAGGTAAGTCGCTTCTCCGCAACGCCCATCCAGTGGTCCAATGCTTCCTCACGAAACCGATCCCACATAACATCTTCTAGACTCGCCGGACCTGTCGTTTTGACAGCGTGGAGTCTGCCGCTGGCCGAATCCTTATCTCGGTATCGCGAAAATTGTTGATCAATGTGATAGGCGTTGCTACTATTACGCCCCTTTCTCGCCGAAAGTTCATTTGATGATTTCCCTCACAAGGAGATGCTATGTTTCAGATGTTACGTCACCGTTTCGCGCTGTACTGTATAGTCGTATTGGTCGCGGGCTGCGGGGGTGGGAGCGGCGGGGGTGGGAGCGGCGGTGGCGGGATGGGCGCCACGCTCGACCTTCCCTATCTCCCCTGGACGAAACCGTATATCACCGGGTGCGGCGAGAACTGTACGTCGACCGCCCTCTATGCGGCACCTGCCGGGAACCTCTCCGTGACGAACCTGCCGAGGCTCCGGACGTCCGATCTGCCGTTTGCGCCGATCGCCCATAACTTCGTGGGGCATCAACGCCTGCTGGTCGGCGTCGATCATGTCAACCGGCCGCTGGCCGACCTCCCCATCGTGGGATCCCGGAAGGGCCTGAATCTCCACTATGGGACGCTCCAAGGCTTGATTGACCGGCCAACCCTCATCGATTATTTCGCCTCGGGGTATCGCGGCGAGCCCGTGGAACGCTTTGCCAACCGACCCGAGGTCCGACTGATCGGCCCCCACACGGCGCGTGATGTCGACCTCGTGACGCATACCCTGCAACTGCTCAATACGGCGCTGCCAGAGGATTTCACCATCACCTCGCTCGAGACGATGCCGACCCAGAGTCTCCGGCACACCGTCGATGCAGAGGGCTATTATGTGGCCTCCGGCGAGGAACGCGACAACACCATTTATATTGAATTTTTGCCCGTGGGCGCGTTGTATACGCAGGATGCCGGCGCGACAGCCTGGACCAATACCGACGGCCACACCGTGACCAGTGCCTATATTCAAATGAGCGAGGAGGCTCCCGCCTATCACGATGATCGAAATGCTCGGATTCTTTTGGCGCACGAACTCCTGCATGCCTTGGGGCTGAATCACGTCGGGTTCATCTTTGACTCGATTCTGCTGGACGGCCCCCCAATCTTCTGGGCGCGCCAAGGGGACCTGTATCAACCCATGAGTCTCCTCTACCCCGCGGACCGGGCGGCGCTGACGGCCCTGTACCGGGACTTGGCCCCCGGGGAAGACTATCGAGCCTTGGGGCCTTGGGCCGGGACCGCCACTCATCTTCACGGCAACGGGCCCTTCACCGGCTTTGGCGTTATCCTGCAGAACGGATTTGCCGAACCCTGGGCCTATGGGCCGCTGCCGGCAGAGGACTTGGCGAATAGTACTGCGATCTCCGGGACGGTCACGTGGGACGGGGGACTCCTGGGCTTCTCCGATCAGCAACGGCCGGTCGCCGGGGATGCCACGCTCCGGGTCACGCTGGCGACCCTAACCGGCACGGCTGATTTTACCAACCTGGAAACCTGGGCCGGCTCGCCTGGGACCTTTGCCCCGGGCAGCGGGACGCGATGGGGGGACGGGGACCTAGGCTATTCGATTGCCGTCCGTGGCAACACCTTTCACCAGACTGGCGGGGATGACGGCGTGGTGACGGGCATCTTCACCGGCCCGTCCCATGAAGGGGCCACGGGCATCGTGGAACGCGCCGACCTGACCGGAGCCTTTGGTGCGACACGGAAAATGTAGTAGGGGTTTATCCATTAACTCACCAAGAGGAACGGCCTCCCTTCCCTTGAGGTAGAGATTCCCGATCTGCGACATGGCGAGGGCACTTCCCCGGTCAGCCGCCTTGCGAAACCACCGCATGGCCTCCTCGTAGTCACGGCCCGTGCCCCCGCCCATCCTTGTAGAGACTGGTACACAGGTATGCCATGAGCGCGCCTGAAACCGTGGACGATAGGGAATACGACGTAACGGGCGCGGTGGACCTGCACATACACTGTGGTCCCGAGGGGATTCCGCGCCTTTTCGACGCGGTGTCGCTGGCGCGGCACGTGGAGCAGTCGGGGCTGGGCGGAGCGGTGCTCAAGTCGCACATGACGGCAACCGCGAGTTGGGCGCAGATGGCCCACGACCTAACCGGCGTGCGCCTCCACGGCTCGGTGGTGCTCAACCGCTACCTCGGCGGCATCAATCCCGCGGCAGTGCGGGGCGCCCTGGGTCCGTCCGCGGACGGCGAGCCTTATCTGAAGGTGGTGTGGCTACCCACGGTCCACGCCGCGGCGCACGTTACCGCGCGACACCACGAAGGCGAGCAATACGACATCCCGCCCGAGTGGTGCGGCGGCACCGTATCGAGCCTCGCCCAGCCGCTCGCCCAGGTGGAGCCCATCAACGTGCTCGACACCGGCCTGCGCCCGCCGCTCGACGAGATCCTTCGTATCGTCGCCGATAACGACCTGGTGCTGGCCACAGGACACGCGGGGCGCGACGAGGTGTTCTACGTGATGGAAAGGGCTGACGCTCTCGGAGTCCGGAAGGTCATCGTCACCCACCCCTGCTACGATCCCCCGGCCATCGGCGTGTCGGAGCTCGCGGAGCTGGCCGCCGCCGGGGCCTTCATCGAGTTGAGCTTCATCCTGGTGGACATGGGCCTAGTGTCGTTCGAGGACACCGCGGCTATCCTGAGGCGGGTGGGACGGGACCGGACCATCCTGTCCACCGACGTCGGGCAAGTGGACCGGGTAGCTCCCGCAGAAGGACTGGCTAAACTCGGGGCGGGTCTGCTCGCGGAGGGAATTCCGCGCGAGGACATCGACGCCGCGATGAAGGGCAACCCCCGGTTCCTCGTAGGCCGGTGAATCCTTCTTCCGAAGCTCTCAATGTAGATCGCCCTGCCGAAGCACGGTCCCGAGATGCTCCCGGGAAGGCCGGGGCTCGCCTACCAGGCCATCTCCAGGCACTCCAAGACCTGCGACGCGGAGTGGATCTTCTTGGGGTTGTTGTGGGTGCTGATGTCGTCCAGGGCCGCGTCGGCCAGGGACGGCAGCGCGTCGTGGGGGATTTCCAGGTCCCGCAGCCGGAGCGGCAGCCCCATCTTCACGTTCATGCCGTAGACCACCTCCGGCGCCTCGGCCGCGGCCTTGAGGTCGTCGGGCTCGTGGACCCCCATGACCCGGGCCATGCGGGCCATGGCCTCGGTGGTGCCGTCGAGGTTCCAGCGCATGGCATACGGCAGCATCAGCGCGTGGATGTTGGCGTGCGGCACGGTGAAGCGGCCGCCGATGACGTGCACGATGCCGTGGTGGATGCCGGTCCAGGCGCTGTAGACGCCCAGACTGGAGAGCGTGGCGGCCACCTGCATCTCGCCGATGGCCTCGAGGTCGTTCATGTCCGCCACCAGCCGCGGCAGGTAGGTGGTGATGGGTCCGATGGCCGCCAGGCAATAGGCCTGACTCAGGATCTGGGTCTGGGTCGAGTAGACCGCCTCCACGCAATGGGCCAGGGCGTTCATGCCGGAGGCGGCCAGAAGCTTGGCCGGGGCGGTCTGCGCCGCCTCCGGATCCAACATGACGGTCCGCGGCGACATCTTGGGA
>JAPOQB010000009.1 GCA_026710965.1 Deltaproteobacteria bacterium
GCCACCGGACCACGTGGAGTTCTTCATGAGGCTGGAACCGTGGTACTTCGTCGACGGCTTCCTGTGCGTCCACGCCGGCATCAACCCGGGGCGGTCCTGGGACCATCAGATCGGTGAGGAACTCATCTGGATCCGGCATGAATTCATCGCGAACCCGCACCCCCTACCCCAGACGATCCTGTTCGGTCACACCCCGATGAAAGAGGTCTTCTTCAATCTGCCCTACAAGATCGGCCTGGATACCGGGCTCGTCTACGGCAACGCCCTGAGCTGTCTCGAAGTCACCGGCCGGATGCTGTACCAGATACGCAACGGCAGGAGCGAAGTCTCGGTGACGGACGTGGCCCGTCACTGGGAAGGCAGGTTGGACTAGGCAAGCGTCATCCGACCTACGGGTGCACCGACTCCAGGAACCATTCCGTCGGAATTTCACGGCCGAGACCCTTGGCTCTGGCGTCTTCGTAGACCGCGCTGCCCACGGCGGCGAACTGCACCCCGAGCCCGATGTTGTTGACGAAGCAGGTTGACTCGTCCGGCCGGGTCCGGCCGGGCACCTTTCCGGCCACTACATCCTTCAGTTCCGGAGCGTCAATCCACGGCGGGACCTCCGGCCGCGCCACCGCCTGCTTGTCCGTGGCGGTGAGGAAGTCGATGGGGTCATGGGCTTCCACCTTCTCGTCCCCCATTCCGGCGATGTAGTTCTCGGGCGCGATCTTGCGGGTGTGGATCACCACCCGATCGGCGCGCGCGATGGTGTCGTCGCCGAGCTCGGAGGTCTTGACGCAGGTGAAGTGCACGCCGGGCTTCACCCATTCCGGCGGGATGACGCGGGTGATGGCGTTGGTGGCCGCCACCAGCACCTGACACTGTTCCGCCACCTTTTCCGCGTCCGCGCACGGTTCCACGGGAAGGCCGACCCGTTCGGCCATCTCCTGGGCGAACGACTCCCGATTCGCCTTGGTGGGGCTGAAAACCAGCACCCTCTCGAAGGTACGCACCTGGCAGAAGGCCTCGACGTGGGCGCGCGCCTGCCAGCCGGAACCGAAGATGCCGAGATGGGTTACGTCCGGCCGGGCCTGGTATCTGGCGGCAAGGGCGCTGGAGGCGGCCACGCGAAAGGCCTGGATCACCCCGTCCGGAAAGATCGCCAGGGGCTCTCCGGTTTCCGCCGAGAACAGCAGCACCAACCCCACCCACTTGCCCCCCGGCGCCTTGGGAATCTTGTCCTTCACGATACGCCCGCCGCGGTCCTCCCAGCGGATCACGTCGGAGTTGAGGCGCAAGGCCACCACCTTGGGATCGAACAGGCCGGCCTCCATGGACTTGAAGGCGTACACCCCCGAGGTCTCGGGAAACGGAAGATAGAGATCGGTACGCGGGCGGTTCACCGCCTCGCCATTGGCGAGTTGGCGGTAGGCCTTGTCCAACACACCGAGGCACGAGTCCATCGAAAGCAGGCCCTCGATCTCGTCATTGTTCAGAATCAACATCGCGCGTTTCCTCCTGGTGTACCGCCGTCATATAGCCTGCGAGTCGAGAGCAGCGGGTGGGAATTCCGAAATCCGTTGACGCTGGGCATGCGGGCGACGATTCACGCCGTGGCTCGTGCGGGGCGAAACCGCTGAACGCGAGCAGGAGCGTCTCCGGATTTCGGAATGCCCACCCGCTGCTCATCAGGCCCGTTAGTCCCGGATATCCTGGAGCAGCCATTCCGTGGGGATCTCTTTCCCCAGACCCTGCGCCTTGGCCAGCTCGTAGACCTTTCCCGCAACCGAATAGAACTGTGCGCCCTGCACGTTGCCCCGCTCCGAGTAGGTGATCTGCGCGCGCGATGTCCTGCCTTTCCGCTTGCCCGAGAGCAGGTCCGCCAGCATCACGTTCTTGTCGCCGCCCTGGACGCCATGGGCGCGCCGGCGCTTGCGTTTCATCTTGAAGCCGCCGTCGTCATCCGGCCGGGCCGCATAGGTGATGTACTCGTCCGGCAGGCCCAGATCATCGAGGCCCCATGGTGCGGGGGACGTGCCCAATCGCAGCGACACGTCGACGCGGGCGAAGGTTTCCGCGTCCGGGCGGCCGCCGATGGAGGTGATGTGCGTGCCCTCCTCCACCGCCTTCCCCTTGATGATGTCCACCGCGGAGTCGGTGCAGCCGGCGATGATGTCGGCGCCCTTGTAGACCTGATCCGGGTCGCTCAGCGGAACGGCTTCCACGTCGAACTGCTCGGTCATCTCCCTGGCATACTGCTCGCGGTTCGCCTTGGTGGGGCTGTAGACCTGGACCCGGCTGATCCGGCGTACCTGCATGAAGGCTTCCAGGTGGGAGCGCGCCATGCCGCCGGAGCCGACCATGCCCACCACCTGGGCGTCCTCCCGGGCCATGTACTTGGCGCCGATGCCGGAATCCGCGCCCACCCGCATGTGCTGGAGATGTCCGTCGTTCAGCAACGCCAGCGGCTCTCCGTTGTGGATGCTGGTGAGCAGGATCAGACCGCAGAAGCGTCC
>JAPOQB010000086.1 GCA_026710965.1 Deltaproteobacteria bacterium
CATCGCCGTCCGCGGGATCGATGCGGATTACGTCGTGCCCAGACTCCGCGAGGAGACGTGCGGCATAGGCGCCGGCCAGGGAACCGAGGTCAACGATGCGGGACATGTTGAATGGCGTCCTTCGACTTCGCTTCGCTACGCACAGGACGAACGGTTGTATGATCCGTTGCGGGAAGTCTGTATTGGTTTGTTCCGTGTCGCCGACAGCGCAGAAACAACGCCCTGGGAGAGTCGTTCTCCGTTCGTCCTGAGCGTAGCGAAGCGAAGTCGAAGGATGAACGCAAACTCACTCCTCCACCGTCCGTTCCGGGAAGAGCGCCACCGTGTGCCGCCGCGTGAACACCAAATCCCCCTCTCCGTTACGCACCTCCTCCAACTGTGTGACGTAGATTCCCACGCCCATCTTGCCTTCCCGTGCGGTGATGTCGACGATATGGCTTTGGCACGACAGCGGCTCGCCCAGACAGACGGGCTGCAGCCACTCGGTCTCGCCGCCCGCGTTGCGGACGTTGGTGTAGGCGGGTGGGACAGGGAGTTGGCGCCGCACGTCCAACGCAGGTCCTTTCCCTTCCTCCGGCTCCTTGAGGCTGAAGGGAGTCCAGCCCACCAGGATCGGCGGCAGGAGACGGCCGCGATAGCCTGCCGAGCGGGCGAACTCGTCGTCGAGCCACAGCGGATTGGCGTCTCCCGTGGCGTCCACATAGCGGCGGACATCCGACGCGGTCAGCGGCTCCAGGGGGCGGAGCGGGCCTCTCCGGCCGATACGGCCGCGCAGCTCGTCACTGATGATCGACTCGGCGGGTCCGGTCATACCAACGCCCCTTGGCCGTCGAGCGCCGCCCATTCACCGTCGGGAAGGTCCAGCCATTCCCGCAACACCTCCCGTGTATGCTGGCCGAGGGCAGGGGCCGGGCTTGCCGGCGGCAGGGGGCTCTCGGACAGCTCGACGGGCAGCGCCGTCGTCAGCATCGAGCCCACCCTGGGCTCCGTCATTCTCCTGTAGGCTCCGGACGGCTCTTCGCCTTCGACCAGGTCCCGGACCCGCCGCATGCGCGCCGCGGAAACGCCGGCCTGCTTCAACCGGGCCTCCACCTCGTCGCCCGGCAACCGGCTGGTCCACGCCTCGATGCGCTCGTCGATCTCATCGTGGTGCCGCATCCTCCCCGGCAGGGTGGCGAACCGGGTCTCGTCCGCCAACCCCGCGTCCGCCACGGCCGCCGCCAGCGCCCGCCACTGCCCGTCATCGCGTACGCTCACGGCGCACCACTCGTCCTCACCGGCACAGCGATAGACCCCTTGGGGCGCGGACCGGGTGGAGCGGTTGCCCATCCTCTCCGGGTTCCTTTGCTTCACCGCGCTGAAGAGCAGCAGCGGCGCGATCATGGACACGCTGCACTCGAACTGGCCAATATCCAGGTGGACGCCCTGACCGGTGCTCTGGCGCTCGGTCAGCGCCCCGATGATGGCGTAGCCGGTGTGGAGCCCGCCGATGTAGTCGTTCCAGGAATTCGAGATGGCCGTGGGCGGATCCCCCTCGGCGCCGGTGACCTGCATGAGTCCCGCGTATCCCTGGAGGTTCATGTTCATGCTGGTCCAGTCACGGCGCGGACCGCTGTTGCCGTAGCCCGACATGCTGGCGAAGATCAGCCGTGGGTTGGTCTCCTTGAGCGTTTCGTAACCCAATCCCAGCCGGGTCATGACCCCCGCGCTGAAATTCTCCACCACCACGTCGGCGGCCACCGCAAGACGCCGCGCGACATCACGGCCGGCGGGGTGCTTCAGGTCGATGGCCACCGAGCGCTTGTTCCGGTTGGTGTTCAGGTAGGAGGCGTGGCGCCCGTCCGAATGCCGGTAGGAGGACGGCCACGGAAAATCGGGGTGCCTGCTGCTCTCCACCCGCACCACGTCCGCCCCCAGGTCCGCCAGCAGGCGCGTGCAGAACGGCGCCGCCAGCACGTGGCCGAAGTCGAGGACCCGCACTCCGGACAACGGCGGCGCATCGGTTTTCACTGTTGTGCAACCCCTTTCATAGTGGATGCCGTGTCTCCGTTTCGGCTCGAAAGCCTATGTCGCGGG
>JAPOQB010000723.1 GCA_026710965.1 Deltaproteobacteria bacterium
GCAGGCGTCCGTCAGGATGCCCGGCGTGATCAGCAGCAGTCCCGCCACCAGGATGATCACCCCGTCCACCATCTCCTCCGCCGGAACGATGCCCTGGTTGAGGTTCCGCTGGATCTGTCCGAGGGTCCGAAGCCCCTCCAGACGGGCCAGGAACGCCCCCAGAGCACCGGTCCCGAGCACCAGCAGGATAGTGTTGAGCCCGCCGATCACCGAGCCCACCTCGATGAGGAGATAGAGCTCGACCAGTGGAACCACGGTGAACAGCAGCAGGAGTCGTGCGAACATGCGTCTAGGTCGTGTTTTTTACGCTGATTCGAACAGCGTCGGATGAATCAGCCGCGCCAGGATCTCCAGCCCGTCCACCAGACGAGGGCCCGGCCGGTTGAAGAACTTGGAGCCGTCCACGGCGAACACACGGCCGTCCGCCACCGCGGGAATGGCCTGCCACGCGGGCAGGTTCTTCAGCGGCGCCCACTCCTGCAGCGTGCGGCGTTCGTCGAAGCCGCAGGGCATGAGCACGATTACGTCGGGCGCCGCCTCCACCAGCGTCTCCAGGGTGATCCGGGCGGAGGGCTTGTGCTTGACCGCCAGGACGTCCTTTCCACCGGCTAGTTCCACCATCTCCGGCACCCAGTGCCCGGCGCTGTACAGCGGGTCCAGCCACTCGAGACAGGCCACCCGGGGCCTCGGGCTCGCGTCCCGCACGTGGGCGGCCACCCGCTCCACGCGTTCCTCCAGGGCTCTGACGAGCGTATCCGCGGTCCCCGAGGTGCCGGTGGCGTTCCCCGCCCGCGTGATGTCGCGCAATACCTCGCCGAGGGAACCCGGCGACAGCGAGAGCACCCTGGCCGGGGGCCTCAAGGCACCGGCGGCGGCCATGACGTCGTCGTAGCCCACGGCGCAGACGTCGCACAGGCCCTGGGTGATGATCAGATCGGGGTTGAGGCGCTGCAGGAGCTCCAGGTCCAGGCCGTAGAGGCCTTCGCCGCGGCTCAACTGCTGCCGGACCAGGGCGTCGATCTCGCCGCTGGTGGAGTTCTCGGAGCCGATGCGTCCGCGGACCACCACCGGCTTTTCCCGGGCCGCCGCGGGAAAGTCGCATTCGTGGCTGACGGCCACCACCCGGTCCCCCAGGCCCAGGGCGAATGCGATCTCCGTCGCGCTCGGCAGCAGGGTGCAGATACGCATGGTTCCACTCATAGGAGACCGTCCCGGATATTGCAATGGAAGCCCGGCCGCATAACCCCGACGTGGACTTGAAAGGCGCATCGTGGTGGTCTATCTTTACTAGCGGCCCATGTGTGACAGGCCATCCGATTCGCGATTCAGCGGCGGTTTCAGTCAGGAGGTTTCGATGCCGATTACCAACAGTCTTCCCGAGACGGTTTTCACCACCCGGGTCGACGATCTGTTGAACTGGGGCAGGGCGTCGTCCCAGTGGTACATGCTGTTCGGACTGGCCTGTTGCGCCATCGAGCTGATGCAGACCGGCGGGCCGCGGGCGGACCTGGACCGGTTCGGCTGCGTGCCGCGGGCGACGCCGCGCCAGTCGGACCTGATGATCGTTGCCGGAACGCTGACCTACAAGATGGCCAAGCGCACCCGGCTGCTCTACGACCAGATGCCCGATCCCAAATACGTGATCTCCATGGGGAGCTGCTCCAACTGCGGCGGCCTGTTCCAGATGGCCTATTCCGTGTGCAAGGGAGTCGACAAGATCGTGCCGGTGGACGTGTATGTTCCAGGGTGCCCGCCGCGCCCCGAGGCCTTGACCGAGGGATTGCTGCGGATTCAGGACAAGGTGATGCGCGAGCGCTGGCTGGTCAAGGGTTCGGCGGCGGCAGCGGCCCGCGGATAGGGAGAAATTGCATGGCAGACTACGTCAAGGTCGCGACCACGGATGAGGTGGAACCGGGCAAACCCAAGCTGGTGGAGGTCAACGGCCGGAGGGTCGCGCTGTTCAACGTGGATGGGAGTTTCTACGCCATCGACGACTTCTGCACGCATCGCGGCGCGCCGCTCTCCGAGGGAGAGGTGATGGGTAAGGACGTCCAGTGCCCGTGGCACGGCGCGATGTTCGACATCACCACGGGCGAGGCGTCGGGACCTCCGGCGGACACGGGCGTCGACACGTTCAACGTCCGGGTGGCGGGGGCCGACATCGAGGTCGAGGTCTGACGAGTCGGCCGGGCCCATGAAGCGGGCGCCGATGCCAAACCAATAAAGGAGCGAAGCCATGGCGGATGACGTTCTCAGCAAGATCGAGGAGCAGGTGAAGAACAACCGGGTGATGGTCTTCATGAAGGGGACCCCGAACTTCCCGCAGTGCGGCTTCTCGGCCCACACGGTGGAGATCCTGCGCGCCCACAACACGGAGTTCGAGAGCTTCGACGTGCTGTCCGACCCCGGCGTCCGGGAGGGCGTGAAGCAGTACTCGAACTGGCCCACCATCCCGCAGGTCTACATCGACGGCAAGTTCGTGGGCGGCTGCGACATCGTTCACGAATTGCACGAGCGGGGCGAGCTGGACGCGATCCTCAAGCCCGCCGCCGGGGAGTGACCTTTCCCACGCCTTCCCCATTCGAGGAGATAGGCGCGGAGCGCCTGCGTGAGGTCATCGACGTGTTCGTGGACCGGATCTTCGATGACCTCATGATCGGCTTCTTCTTCCGCAACGCCGACCGCGGCCGGATCAAGGAGCTCGAGTTCCAGTTCACCGCCCGTGCTCTCGGGGCCGATATCGAATACGAAGGACGTCCCCTCGAGCAGGCCCACGCGTCCCATCCCATCATGGGCGGGCAGTTCGCGCGCCGCCTTCAGATCCTCAAGGAAACCCTCGACGAGCATAACGTCCCGCAGGCCGTACGCGAGGCGTGGCTGGACCACACCGAGAGCCTGCGCTCGCTCATCACCCGGGACCGGGGCGACGACTGCGACCCCGCCGAGGCCCGGCGCAAGGCCCTCGGGCCATCCCCATCATGATCGAACCGCACGATGACATGCGCGTCAGGAAGGTGGCTCGCGACGAGGCCTTCGACATGGCGTTGTATGTCAGGCTTCGCGAGATCGAGACCGGCGAGGTCCACAATGTCCTCACCCGGCTGGTAAACGTGGAGCGGGGCCACGTCGCCTTCTGGGCCGACTTTGCCGGCCTCAAGGACATGTCCCTGAACCGGCGCCAGCGCTTCCGGTTGGGCTTCTTCGTCCTGTTGAGAAGGCTCTTCGGCGTGGGCATGACGTTCCTCCTCCTGGAAGCCATCGAGATCTACGGCGTCAAGAAATACTGGGCGCTCTGGGACCGGTACAAGGACAC
>JAPOQB010000729.1 GCA_026710965.1 Deltaproteobacteria bacterium
CGGATCAAGGACGACCCCAAGTACGGCCTGGAGATGATTTTGGAGAGCCCGGCGCAGATCAGGGTGCTGCCGTGACCCCGGCGGCTTTTCTTGGATCGTCGGGCGTTTTGGGCTAAGCTCCGCGCTCATGGAGAACCGTCCACAGGAACGCTGCATGGTGTGCGCCAAGGTCGCTCCGCTGAGCGGCGGCATCTGCCAGCCCTGTAGCGAGAAGATCCGCGCGGAGGCCCAGGGAGGCCAGCGGGACATTCGCGACCGCTCCGACCGGGAACTGCGGAAGCACGGGGTCAAACCGGAGAAATAGAACCACGGTCCGGCTCCGGAGTGGCCTGGTGCAGGCCGCCGGGCGGCGCGAATGACAGGCGATCCACGACACTTCGAATCCATCGGCAACCGGCTCGGATTCCGCGCGGAACCCTCGGGCGATCACGAGCTCAACCTGGTGTGGCGCGGCGGACGCTTCCCGGCCCTCCTGTGCCTCGGCATCGCCGTCTTTCTGCTGCTGCTCTCGGTGCCGGTCTTCCTCGCCATCCTCGCCCAGGGACTCGACAGCGCGGTGGGAAACCTGTGGTACTTCCCGACCATGAACGCGGTGCTCTTCGGGGTGGTGCTGTTCCTGCTCACCCTCAAGCGCGAGATCCGCATCGACCGGCGCGCCGGCACGGTGTCGATGCGTCGCAGCAGCCTGCTGATGAGGCGCCGGTTGACCGTGGAGTTCGACGAGGTCCGGGCCCTGAGGGTGGGCGACGACGAGGTGTACAGCGGATTCGCCGTGGCCGGTTCCACGGCGGGACAGAAGTCCTTTCCCGCCCGCTCGCTTCGTCTGCTGCTTTCCGGCTCGCGGTCGGTGCTGCTCGATCGGGGCGGCGGCAGGCGGCTCGACGAGCTGGCGGCGCGGATCGCGAGCTTCATGGACAAACCGGTGGAACGGGTCCCGCGCGGGAGTTCCGCGGCTCCCGGCGGGGGTTGACCGGCCACCCGATTCTTCCTATAACAAGGCGGCGTCCGGGTAATCTTCACAGACCCCGCCAAGCAACGCCAAGTAACGAAATCTCACGATCGGAGACGGATTTTCATGGACAAGAAGATCAAGTTTCGCGTCAACGGGACGGAGCACGAAATGGAGGTGCCCACCAACCGGCTGCTGGTGGACCTGCTCCGCTACGACCTGGGCCTCACCGGAACCAAGGAAGGCTGCAGCGTCGGCGTGTGCGGCGCGTGCACGGTGCTCGTCAACGGAGAAATGGTGAGCTCGTGTCTGGCGCTGGCGGTATTCGCCGATGGCCAGGACGTAACCACGGTGGAGGGGCTGGCCCAGGACGGCGAGTTGCACCCGGTGCAGCAGAGCTTCATCCGCTACGGCGGCTTCCAGTGCGGCATCTGCACCCCCGGCCAGGTGGTGGCGGCCAAGGCGTTGCTGGACCGCAACCCCAGGCCCAACGAAGAAGAGATCAAGGATTGGATGATGGGGAACCTGTGCCGCTGCACCGGCTACTACAAGATCATCGAGTCCATCGAGAAGGCGCACGAGTTCGCCAAGTAAGGGGTCCAAGGAATGATCGCTTTCGACTACCGTACTCCCGGAAGCCTCGAAGAGGCTTATTCTGATCTCAAGGAACTCGGCTCCGACGGCAAGATCATCGCTGGCGGCACCGCGCTGGTCATCATGATGAAGCAGCAGCTCCTGCAGCCGAGCTGCGTCATCAGCCTGCGCAACGTGGCCGGGCTGAGCGACGTGTCGGAGAACAACGGCGGCGTGCACATCGGCGGCCTCGTGTCTCACGCGGCGCTCGACGCCTCCGCGGTGGTGCAGGGCAAGCTGCCGATGCTGGGCGCGACCTATCACCACGTGGCCACGCAGCGGGTGCGCACCATGGCCACGGTAGGCGGCGGTCTGGCCCACGCCGATCCCAACCAGGATCCGCCGCCGTCCTTCATCGCTCTGGGCGCCAGCTTTGAGCTGAGCTCCGCCGGCGGCACCCGCACGGTGGCGGCCGAGGATTTCTTCAGCGACTACTATGAAACCGTGCTGGAGCCGGAAGAGATCGTCACCGGCGTCAGCGTGCCGCTCATGGCGGCCAACAGCGGCGGCGCCTACCTGAAGTTCCTGCCGCGTTCGGCCGATGACTACGCCACCGTCAGCGCGGCCGCGGTGGTCACGCTCGACGCCGCCAAGACCACCATCCAGGACGTCCGCATCGCCATGGGCAGCGTCAACACCACGCCCGTCCGCGCCACGGCTTCCGAGGCCGTGCTCAAGGGGCAGCCGGTGAAGGCCGAGGGCCTTCGCGAAGCCGGAGAAAAGGCCAAGGAACACACCGACCCGGTCAGCGATTTCCGCGGTTCGGGATCCTACAAGACGCAGATGGCCGCCGTGTTCGTTCGGCGGGCGCTCGAGCAGGCCATCGCCAACGCGTCCTGATCACCGAAGGGGAAGGGGAAGACAGAGTGAAATTCAGTCAAAGTGCGATGGTGCCGGCGGGCCGTGAGCCCCTGTGGCAGCTCCTCATGGACATCCCCAGGGTCGCCACCTGTCTGCCGGGCGTCGAGGGCGTCGAGCAGGTCGACGGCGAGACCTACCAGGGAACCCTGAAGGTCCGCGTGGGACCGATCTCCTTGAGCCTGCAGGGCAAGATCGTCCTGGAGGAAAAGAACCAGGATGACTGGCGCGCGGCGCTCCGGGCCGAGGCTGAAGACCGGCGGGTGGCCGGCGCCATGCGCGGCAAGTCCACCATGGAGCTCAAGGAGGTGAACGCAGGCGAGACCGAGCTCACGGTGGAGACCGACGTCAACATCCTCGGCAAGATCGGTGAGTTCGGCCAGCCCATCATCCGCAAGAAGGCCGACCAGATGCTCACCAAGTTCATCGACAACATCAAGAAGGAACTCGCCGCGAACTAGTGCGCTGAAGTTTGTATGTTCTTGAAACGAACGGGCGGCCGGTAGATACAGAGACTACCGGCCGCCCGTTTGCGTCCGGGGTCGAAAACATGGGTCGAGTTTCCGTGAAGCACATACTGGCATCCCTTGTACTCCTGCTCCCCGCCCTGGCATTCGCGGACCATGAGCTTGAGAACCGCGATCTCCGCAAGGGGCGGGCGCTATACGCCGTACACTGCGCTTCCTGTCACGGGGCCAAACTTGAAGGCCAGCCGAACTGGCGGCGCCCCGGAAAGGACGGCATCAGGCCCGCCCCGCCGCACGACGAGACCGGCCATACCTGGCATCACGACAACCAGTACCTCTTCGACTACACCCGGCTCGGCGGCAAGGCCCTGTTCGAGGCGCGTGGCCTGCCCGAAATCCCAAGCGGCATGCCCGGGTCCGCCGAGGAACTGACCGACGACGGGATCTGGGACGTCCTCGCGTATATCCGCTCCACCTGGCCGGACAAGATTCGCCGAATCCAGGCCACGACCAACCCACGGCACGAGCGGTGACCGCTTAACGCCTGCGTGCCTTACGTATCAGCCCTCGCCCGGCTCTCGCATCCAGGCCGGAATATCCCGCGCCCCATGCAGTACGCGCCAAACATCGACCTCCGTCGCCCTCTCGCCGCTCACCGCTCACCGCCGGCCGGCTTCGCGGACTCGATCGCGGAGCCGGTCGAAGTAGTCCGCATCGGCCGTGACCGCCTGTGGGGAGGCCGCACCTTCGAGAAGCAGGTCGCGCAAGCGCTGACGGTCCTGATCCCTGCGGATCAGTTCGCGGACATACTCGCTTGAAGTGCTGTAGCCGCGTGCGCTGA
>JAPOQB010000008.1 GCA_026710965.1 Deltaproteobacteria bacterium
AGCAGCTCGCTGAAGCCCACCTGTCCCCCATAGGCCCCGGCCGTCTCCTCCAGTTTCCGGCAGTCCTTGCAACTGCGGGCCCAAATGCCCGCGCGTTCGCCACAGTAGATGCAGTTCGCCATGTTCCCCGGGCCGCTAGTCCGGCAGCAGAGCCAGCAGCGCCTTGATCCTAGCGTTGGTGGCCTCGCTTCCGGCCAGCAGTTGCTGGAGCACCGGCTCCCGCCGGTTGAACACCGGACGCTCCCCATGCCCGGTCATGGTGCGGCCGCCGGCTTCCTCGACGATGACGATACCGGCGCACACGTCCCATTCCTTGACCCGGCGAAAAGTCAGGGTGGCATCCGCATCCCCCCGGGCCACCACCGCCAGACGGTAGGCGATGCTGCCCATGGGCTCGAGCTCGAACTCCCTGGCCAGTTCCTTCAGGCGTTTGCGCGGTTCGGCCCGGCTGATGAGCAGCGTGGGACGCTCGCCGTTGGCGGGTCGGCTTACCTGCACCGGCTCGCCGTTCAGCCGCGCTCCACCCCCCCTCACCGCGCCGAACAATTCCTTCCGCAACGGGTGATAGATCACCCCCAGCACCGGCGAGCCGTTCACCGCGAAGCCGATGGAGACGCAGAACTCCGGTATCCCGCGGATGAACTCCCGGGTGCCGTCCAGCGGGTCGACGATCCACACCCGGCTCCGGTCGAGCCGTCCGGGATTGTCCGCGTCCTCCTCCGACAGCCACGCGTCACCCGGAAATCGCTCCGAGAGGATCTCGCGAATGGCCCGGTTGGCGTTGAGGTCGGCGGTGGTCACCGGATTGCCGCGGGATTTCTCCTCGACCCGGTAGTCGCCCCGGTAGAGCCCGGCGATGATGTCGCCGGCCTCCCTAGCCGCCCTTTCGGCCGCCCTCAGCTCCTCCGCGAACGGTACCGAAGCCGCTTCGCCGCTCCGTTGTGACAAGCTCGATTCAGCCGGGGTTGTCCGCGCCTCTGCCGCCAGCAGCCCCGGTCCGCTGGACAAAGGTTGCTCCAAGGGTTCATAATGCAGTCGAGCCATCCCTTTAAGTATAGCCGATACTCGGAAAATTCGCGAAAAGTGATACCTCCCGGACCCGTTACAAGGCCCAAGGCCGTCTTTCTGGACGCCGCCGGCACCCTGTTCAAATCCACCCGGCCGGTGGCGGTCAGCTATGCGGAGCTGGCGCGGCCGTACGGCAAGAACGTCCCCTCCGAAGAGATCTCGCGGCGTTTCAGCCACTTCTTCGGCACCGCCCCGCCGATGGCGTTTCCGGGGGCGGACGGGCAACGGCTGGAGGCGCTGGAAAAGGCCTGGTGGCACGAGCTGGTGTGGCGCATCTTCGAACCCGAGGGTGCCTTCGCCGGTTTCGACGACTACTTCGACGAGCTCTTCGCCTATTTCGCCCGCTCCGACTCCTGGGTGCTGTACGATGACGCGCGGGCGGCCCTCGACGCGCTGAGAGCGCGCGGCCTGATCCTGGTGATGATCTCGAACTTCGACTCCCGAGTGCTGGAGATCATCCGCGGGCTGGGGATCGCGGACTACTTCGACTCGGTGTTCATCTCGAGCAGCGCGGGCTTCGCCAAGCCCGACGCGGAAATCTTCCATCTGGCCCTGGAACGCCACCACATCGCGCCCGACGAGGCCCTGCACGTGGGCGACAGCCCGGAGACCGACGTCGAGGGAGCGCTGCGCGCCGGCGTCCGGCCCGTGCTGCTGGACCGCGACGGCGACACGCGCCACGATGGAGCGGTGCGCATCGGCGGGCTCCACGAGTTGATGAGCCTCTTGTAGTCGTCTAAAACTTGGGGTCATCGGTTTCGAAAACGAATTGATTTCAACGGAGGTCGTATCATGGCGATCATCGATGCAGACGCACACGTGCTGGAGACCAACCGCACCTGGGAGTACATGGAGGGAGCAGAGAAGGCATTCCGCCCTCGCATCGTGACTTCCAGCGACGCCGAGGGCAACAGCGGCGAGTACTGGCTGGTGGACGGAAGGCTGTTTGCCAAGTCCGACAACGTGGGAGAGGACACCCCCGAGGAATCCCGCGAGATGTCGGACACCGCCTCACGCCTGCGGCACATGGACGAGATGGGCGTGTCCATGCAGGTGCTCTACCCTACCATTTTCCTCCGCCCGGTCACCGACAAGCCAGAGGTGGAGATGGCGCTGTCCAAGAGCTACAACCGCTGGTTGTCCGACATCTGGAAGGCAGGCGACAACCGGCTCCGCTGGGCCGCGATCCTGCCGCTCCGCACCATGGACGAGGCGCTCAAGGAGTTGGAGGAGGTCCTGCAATACGGCGCCTGCGGCGTGTTTGTCCCCGGCCTCATCGGCGACCGGCGCCTGAGCGACCCCTACTTCACCCCGCTCTACGAGGCCCTGAGCGACGCCAACGTGCCCCTGTGCGTGCACTCGGCCACCGGCAGCTTCACACAGCACGACCTCTTCTTCGACGAACCCGGCTTCAACAAGTTCAAGCTCGCTGTCGTGGGCTCGTTCCATTCGATAATCTGGGACCGTGTTCCGGAGCGGTTCCCGAGACTGCGCATCGGCTTTATCGAAGTCAGCGCCCAATGGGTCCCCTACGTGTTCCACGACCTCGCCAAGCGTTTCCGCCAGAAGCGCGGCATCGAGCTGTCCCGCAGCCTGCTCAGCGACAGCCGCATCTTCGTCGCCTGCCAGACCGACGACGACCTCGACTACGTGCTGGAATACACCGGTGACGACAACATCATCATCGGCACCGACTACGGTCACAACGATACTTCGAGCGAGATCCTGGCACTGGAGAAACTCAAGGACGACGGCAAGGTCAGTGCCGCGTCGGCAGCCAAGATCCTGGACGACAATCCCCGGGCTTTGTACGGGTTTTGAGGACGGGCGCCCATGGCAAAACCCCAGTTGAAATACGTCGGCAACAACACTCGCAGGGTCGACGGCGTCGACAAGGTCACGGGCCGGGCCAAGTACACGGGTGACCTGGAGATTCCTGGCATGCTTTACGGGCATGTCCTGCGCAGCCACCACCCCCACGCGCTCATCGAGGACATCGACACCTCGGCGGCCGAGAGCCTCCCCGGCGTGGCCGGCGTGCTGACGGGCCGGGACGTGGGCGATCTGGATCCCCACTACGCCGGCCGCCCGCTCATCGCGCTGGAACGAGCCCGTTACGCGGGCGAGCCGGTGGCGGTGGTGGTGGCCGAGGATCCGTTGACGGCCGAGCAGGCGGCGGCCGCCGTCAACGTGGTCTACCGGGAGATCCCGTCCGCGGTCGGGCTTGACGAGGCACTGGCCCCGGACGCGCCGCTGGTTCATGAGGACCGAAGCGGCAACATCTGCGGGCACGAGCAGGTGAGACGCGGCGACGCGGAAGAGGGCTTCGCCCAGTCGGACCACGTCTTCGAACACCACTTCACCTTCCCGATGATCTACCACTACACGATGGAACCCCACGGGGTCATCGCGGACTACCGGGAGGACGGCATTACGCTGTGGTCTTCCGCCCAGCACCCGTTCCTGGTCCAGGCCGACCTGGCGCGCATCTTCGGGTTTCCCGCCAGCAAGGTGAGCCTGAACGTGCCCTACCTGGGCGGCGGCTTCGGCGGCAAGTCCTACGCCAAGATCGAGCCGCTGGTGGTGGCGGCCTCACGCAAGGTGGGACGCCCGGTGCGGGTGTGCCTGTCGGTGCCGGAAGCCATGCTCACGGTGCGGCGGCACAGCGCCAAGATACGCCTGAAGACCGGCGTCAAGCAGGACGGCACGCTGATGGCGCGGGAGGCGGAGATCTATCTCGATACCGGCGCCTACATGGACAACGGGCCCCAGGTGGCGGGCCGCGCCGCCACCCGGATCCTCGGGCCGTACAACATCCCGCACATCCACACCGACGCCTACGCGGTCTACACCCACAGCGGCGGCGCCGGTTCCTTCCGCTCCATCGGCGGGCCCCAGTCCATCTTCGCCGGCGAGAGCCAGATGAACATGATCGCCGCCGCCCTGGGCATGGACCCGGCGGAGCTTCGGCTCAAGAACCTGCTCAAGCGCGGCGAGGTGCTGCGTCCCGGGCTGCGTCCGCTGGACGTGAATCTGGCCGGCACTCTCAAACGGCTGGTCACGGCGAGCCGCTGGAAAAAGCGTACGGGCAAGGCCGGCGCCCCCGTGGGACTGGCGTGCGGCATGACCAACGCCGGCGGCCAGCCCATCACCGTGGCCATGGTGCGGCTCCAGGCCGACGGCGCCGCCACCATCATGGCCGGCAGCACCGAGATGGGACAAGGCGTTCGGACCGTGCTGTCGCAGTTCGTGGGCGAGGAGTTGCAGCTTCCGCTGGAACGGATTCGCATGTCCGGCGCCGACACTGCCATCACCCCCTATGACCGTTCCACCGGCTCCAGCCGTTCCACCACCCTGATGGGCCGGGCGGTGCAGGCCGCGGCCCGGGACATCAAGCGCCAGCTCCTGAAGATCGGCGCCGGGGTGTACGGCGTGAAGCCGAAGGAGATCCGGCTGATGGACGGTGCGCTGGTGTGCGGCGAGGCCCGGCTGTCCTTCGCCGAGGTGCTGGAGAAACGGTTCGGCGCCGCCGCGGGCGAGCTCATCGGCACCGGCACCGTCGGGCCCGAGATCATCAACGACGTCCTGCCGGTGGTATGGGAGGTGGGCATGGGGGCGGTGGAGCTGGATGTCGATCGGGAGACCGGCGCCATCTCGGTGGCCGACTACCTCTCCGTGGCCGACGTCGGCAAGGCCATCAATCCCGTTCAATGCGAGGGCCAGGAGGAAGGCGCGGCCATGATGGGCATCGGCCACACCCTGTTCGAGCAGATGGTCTACGAGGGCGGCCAGCTCATCAACTCGACGCTCGTGGATTACCGCATCCCCTCCTTCTCCGACATGCCCCGGGGCTTCCACACCGTGCTGGTAGAGAACGGCGACGGCTTGGGCCCCTATGGAAGCCGGGGCATGGGCGAAGGCGGCATCTTCTCGGTGGCGCCCGCCATCACCGGCGCCCTGGCCCATGCCACCGGCGCGCAGATCTGCGACCTCCCCCTGACGCCGGAGCGCGTCTGGCGCTCATTGCGAGACGCGGACGGGGAGCGCAACGGATGAAGATCAAGGAGCGCTTCGGCCAGGAACGTCCGCTCTTCTCCTTCGAGTTCTTTCCGCCCAAGGATGACCGCGGCGTCGATGCGCTGTTCGAGACGGTGGCCAGGCTCAAGGCGCTGGAGCCGGCTTTCGTCTCCGTCACCTACGGCGCTGGCGGCAGCACCCGCGAAAAGACCGTCACCATCACGCAGAGGATCAAAAGCGAGGCCGGCATCGAGGCCATGGCCCATCTCACCTGCGTGGGCCACAGCCGCGACGAGATCGACCAACTCCTCGACGAATACGAAGAGGCCGGCATCGAGAACATCATGGCGCTGCGGGGGGATCCTCCCCGGGGCGACACGGAGTTCGTCCCCCATCCCCAGGGATTCTCGCACGCCAACGAGCTCATCGCCTTCATCCGGCAGCGGAAGGACTTCTGCATCGGAGGCGCCGGGTACCCCGAGGTCCACCCGGAGGCCCCCAGCGCGGAGGAAGACCTGGGCAACCTCAAACGCAAGATCGATGCTGGCGCCGACTTCGTCGTGACGCAACTCTTCTTCGACGAGCGCGACTATTTCGACTTCGTATCGCGGGTACGTTCCCGAGGTGTCGTCACGCCCATCGTTCCCGGTGTGATGCCCATCACCAACACCGCCCAGATCAAGCGCTTCACCCAGATGTGCGGCGCCACGATTCCAGCGCCTCTGCTAGCGAAGCTGGAGGCAGTAACCGGCGATGCCGACGCGGTAATCGAGGTGGGGGTCGAGCACGCCACGCGACAGTGCCGCGCGCTGCTCCAGGGGGGTGCGCCGGGCATCCACTTCTACACCCTCAACCGCTCCCTCTCCACCCGGAAGATACTCGCCAACCTTCAGGGAGCCTGACCTGCGTAACGCGTGTATGCGTGGGGTGTGACGAGAAAGGACTCCGCAGGGAGTCAGAGGCGGGCTTATGCCCTGCACACCGTCATCGGCTGAAACAGCCGGCGCCGCAATGCGTTCCATGCGCGCGCGGTAACGAGTCGGGAGACGCCCCATTGCCCCACACGCCGGCCCGCGCTTCGGCAAGTTTGTATCTGCGGTAACGTGTGAACGACCGCCGCCGTTTGAGATTCTTTCTTTGTTCTCTCAGGATATTTTGCAGCCGTTCGATGCGGCCGCATAAAGGGGCCAGTCCTGGGCAGAGTTTGCCCGGAATCAGCCGGAGTTAGGCCTTTTCTGAGCGCCTTGGCCGACCAGCGGAGCCCTTCGGGATGCCACGACCGGACTTGGTCACATCGCGGCTGAACTCCAGATAGCTCTCCCGCTCGTGATGCCGTTCTTCCTCGACTTCGTGCTCGTGCGCGTGGGGTCGATGCGGCGCCCGTTAGCTGGAGGAAGCGCACCAAGGGCTTTTCCGGCTCTCACGAGCCGCAACAGTCCACGGCCATTCCCTGGCGGGCGGCGCGACTCTGGTTGACTGACGCTGGCTAGGAGCGTACACATGTTTGTGCTTTTTGGGAGCTTTGCACTTGTCATCTTTTTGGGAACAGTGTATATCTAGCCATGCGGATCATCGCCAAGAGGACGCTCCGGAATTTCTGGGAGCGGCATGCGAATGCCGAGGAGCCGCTGCTCGCCTGGTATCGCGAGGTTCTGAAGGAGGACTGGGATACGCCGCCGAAGGTGAAGGAGAAGTACCGCAGCGCCAGCATCGTTGGCGGCAACCGGGTGATCTTCAACATCAAGGGCAACGACTACCGGCTCGTGGTGAGGATCAACTACCCGGCGCGCATCGTCTACGTGCGTTTCGTCGGCACCC
>JAPOQB010000007.1 GCA_026710965.1 Deltaproteobacteria bacterium
CAGCCGGAACCAGGGAACGAGGTCCTGGGCGGTGCCCGCCCCCAGAATGATCTCCAGGGTGCGGACGGTGCCCAGGATCACCGGAATCATCAGCGGGAAGAGCAGCACGGGCAGCAGCAGGGCGCGGGCGCGGGCCCGCAACGTCACCGCGGCGAAGAGCACGCCCACCACGCAGAAGCCCAAGGTGCCCAGCAACGTGTAGAGCAGCACGTTCGGCAGCAGGTGCCAGAAGTCCAGCCGGAACAGGATGCCGAACAGCGGCAGGATGAAGACTTCCAGCAGGAACATCAAGGAGAAGTTGAAAATTACCTTGGCCAGGTAGTAGGCGCCCCGGTCCATGGGAGCCAGCAGCAGCGCATCGAGGCAGTCGTTCTCCCGGTCGCCCTGGAACAGTTGGCCCAGGGCCAGGGTGCCGCTGAACATGAACGCCAGCCACAACAGTCCGGGAGCCATGCGGGAGACGTTGTCGGCGGAGATCTCGAAGGCGAACGAGAAGAGAAACAACAGCGAGAGGCCGAAGAAGAACATCGACAACAGGTTGTCGCGGCGGCGTGCCTCCAGCAGGAGGTCCTTCCAGAGCAGCCAGTAGAGCTGTCTCAAGGCGCCGGTCAACGTGTGCCGCCCGTGTCCGGTAGGAGAAGACTGTCGAAAGCGGCGTGGAAGCTGTCCCAGGGATCCCGCCGGGGCTCGTCGAAGACGATCCGGCCGCGGTTCAGAATCACCGCCCGGGAGCACCGTTCGAGCACCCGCGGCACGTCATGGGTCGCGAGCACGACGATGCCGCCGCCGGCGCAGAGGGATTCCAGGAACCGGTTCAGCATCTCCACACCCGAGGGGTCCAGCGCGCCGTAGGGCTCGTCCACCAACAGCAGCCCGGGCCTCACCAGCCGCCACTTGGCGATGGCCAGGCGGCAGCGCATGCCCAGGGACAGGGTCGAGACGTATTCGCCGGTCTTCTCGTACAGACCGACCTCGTTCAACGCCTCCGCCTGCTCTTCCCCGGTGGCGTCACCGCGGTACAGCGAAACGAAGAACCGGAGGTTCTCGCTCACCGTGAGGTTGTCGTAGAGGTGGGGACCCGAGGCGAGAAAGCCGATCCTGCCCCGGAGCGGGGAGTTGCCGTAGGAGAGTGGTTGTCCGAACAGCTCGATGGAGCCGGTGGTGGGGTAGGCCAGGGCGGCAAGCAGTCTCAGGAGCGTGGTCTTGCCCGCCCCGTTGGGTCCCAGCAGGGCCACCCATTCTCCGGTTGCGAGCTCCAGTTGCACCTCTCTCAGGGCCCACAAAAGCCCGTACAACTTCGACACGGTGTCCATCCGCACGCTCAAAAGGATACTCGGGAGAAAATCGGCTGCTCGGGACCAGCTCCAGACCGCAACGGGATGCTCCGGACAAGAACAACGCTCCACGGTTCCGCCGGGCGCTCCAAGTCCGCCAATATAGCGGGTTCGCCCGGAAATGACATGCACGCGCGGCGCCCGGGGGCAGTTTGGCGGCGGGCACTCGCTTGACTCGCCACCGGAGATTCGTTAATGACTACCCTGTCAAGCCCACACTCATAGCCTGAACCGGATGGTGGAGTTGCCAAGCTCCCGTGCGGATTCAGGATCTCCGAGACCGGATACCAGCCCTCGGGCTAATTTCACAGATCAGAGGAGAGTCATGGCAAGCTATCTACACGTCAATGTGCCGGCCGAAGGCGCCAAGGTTTCGCTTTCCGACGGCAAGCTGCAGGTTCCCGACAACCCCATCATCCCCTTCATCGAGGGTGACGGCATCGGGGTGGATATCTGGGCGGCCGCCGTGCGGGTGCTGGACGGCGCGGTGGAGAAGGCCTACGGCGGCAAGAAGAAGATCGCCTGGATGGAAGTCTACGCCGGCGAGAAGGCCGATGCGGTCTACGGCGACGACTGTCCTCCCAGCCTGCTGCCGCAGGAGACCGTGGATGTCATCCGCGAGTACCTGGTGGCCATCAAGGGCCCTCTGACGACCCCGGTGGGCGAGGGCTTCCGCAGCCTCAACGTGACCCTGCGCCAGGTGCTGGACCTTTACGTCTGCCTCCGGCCGGTGCGCTATTTCAAGGGCGTGCCGTCCCCGGTGGTGCGGCCCCATCTGGTGGACATGGTGATCTTCCGCGAGAACACCGAGGACATCTACGCCGGCATCGAGTGGGAGACCGGCACCCCCGAGGCCGAGAAGATGGTCAAGTTCCTGCGCGACGAGATGGGGGTCAAGAGCATCCGCTTCCCCGTCACCGCCAGCATCGGCATCAAGCCCATCTCCATCGAGGGGTCGGAGCGGCTGATCCGCGCGGCCATCCGCTACGCCGTGGAGCACAACCGGCGCAACGTGACGCTGGTGCACAAGGGCAACATCCAGAAGTACACCGAGGGCGCCTTCATGCGCTGGGGCTACGCGCTGGCCAAGCGGGAGTTCGGCGACAAGGTGATATCGTGGGAGGACTGCGGCGGCAAGCCGGCGGACGGCCAGATCCTCATCAAGGACGCCATCACCGACGCGTTCCTGCAGCAGATCCTGACGCGTCCGGATGAGTTCGACGTCATTCCCACCATGAACCTCACCGGCGACCTGATCTCGGACGCGCTGGCGGCGCAGGTGGGCGGCATCGGCATCGCGCCGGGCGGCAACATCAACTACGACACCGGCCACGCCCTGTTCGAGGCCACCCACGGCACCGCGCCCAAGTACGCCGGCCAGGACAAGGTCAACCCGGGCTCGGTGCTGCTCTCCGGCGAGATGATGCTGCGGCACCTGGGCTGGGACGAGGCCGCCGACCTGGTGATCAAGGGCCTCGAGGAAACCATCGCGCAGAAGACCGTAACCTACGATTTCGAGCGCCTCATGACCGG
>JAPOQB010000456.1 GCA_026710965.1 Deltaproteobacteria bacterium
AGGGGCTCGACCTGTGCAAGGGAGCGCACCCGGGCGCAGACAGGGCTCGTCAGGCAGCACGCTGCGTCGGGTGTGAAGAAATACCGGCTTCGCCGTGAAGACGGAGCCACATAGCGGGAAATCGGCGAGGGAGGACAAAAGACGTGCAATATCAGCAGGTTAGCCCGAGCGGCGCTTGAGTGGGAGAAGGAGATCGGAGCATACAGGGGTCGAAGCCGTGGATCGCGGGCGGTCTCCGGGCATCTGCAGCCGTGTCATCGCGAGCGCAGGTCTGGCAGCGAAGATTCTCCGCAGAACCGGGGCGATTCCGCAGGGAACCGGGTGCGACGCTCCAGAGAACCGGGGCGGTTCCCTGGAGAATAACGGCGCCATACATCCTTGTTTTATCGACAGTTTTCCCGTACTACGCCGTGTTTCGAGAGTAGTACAATCGGATTACAGCCGCTTACAATCGACTTACAGCAACCCGGACCGGGCCATGGCCGGTGGCTGCGCGGGCGGCGAAGCGAACGCAAGGCATTCGGGTCCATATTGCCGCCGGGCATCATGAGAACACGGGGATTGGCGGCGGCGGCAAGCGCCATGGCTGCACCGTCCACAACCTCGACAAGCTCGCTGCCCGCCTTGCCGCGGCTCAAGCCCGACAGAGCCTTGTCCTGCTTCCTCCGGCGAGGAACACGACCACCGGGGAACTCGACAGACTCCGGACGGCGCTTGAGCTTCGGGTTCCCCGCGCACTTGCAGGGAACACTTCCCGGACCGTCGTGCGGCTTCCTGGCCGGGGTCAAGGAAGCGGGAGCGAACAAAGCGCTTCCCGTCAGGGCGACACGCCGTACGACACTCGCTCGACCGTTGGTGTCGGCGGTGGTGGCAGATGTGCCGAACATTCCAGAAGTCGTCGGTGAACAGAGGAATGCGGCCACGCCGCGACGGCATGTCCGCACGCTCTTGTCGCAGTCGAGGTGCAGGATGCCTTCGAGGACGACACGGGCGTCGCCGAAACGTAGCGACGCCTGGTTGGCGGAGGCGACGGCGGTCACCGGCACGTCGGCGTTCAGGCGCCCGCCCGCTATGGACGTGGACCTGATCGACCTGACCGACAGGAAGGGAACGGAGCACTGGATGGAATGCGGGCGGGCCATGAACCGGCGCAAACTCGCCGGGAGCGGACTGGCGCGAAGCGCCATCGTGGTGATACGAGAGAGACGCGGGGACGCGCCGTTGCGTCCATCGGGAAGGAAGGCCTTTTCGGGAGGGAGGAAGCAATGAGGAAAGACGATCTCGCGGCCCAGGTCGCCGGCCGCGCCCCGGTGACGAAGGCCCAGGCGAAGAGCGCGGTCAACGCGGTCTTCGAGGTCATCCGGGACGCTCTTGCGAATGGGGACACGGTGTCGGTCACCGGGTTCGGCAGGTTCTCGACAAGGAGCCGGCGGGCCCGCACGGGGCGGAATCCGCGCACGGGAGAGAGCGTCGCTGTCGCCGCGTCGAAGACGCCGTCGTTCAAGGCGGGGCATGCGCTCCGGGCCAGGTTGCGCAAGGGAGGGCCCGCGTGATGGTCCGGGGTTTGGTGCTTGCCGCTGCGCCGGACGCGGGCGGAGTAGTGTGAGGCGGCAAGGGACGGTTCGAAGGCGGAGGAACCGCAGCATGGACCGGGAGAGCATTTCCGAAGTCGTGCGCCAAAGCCTCGATGAGGTCTTCGCCAACCTGCGCGGCAAGAGGGCCGGCGCGGAGGGGTGGACCAGGGAGATCAAGACGCAGCTGTGTCTTGCCGGAGCGCCGTAGCAGCCGCCGTTGCGCGTTTGCGCTTCGGGGGTCGAAGAGGCCGACGACGGGGAGTGGCTGTACGACGTCTGCTGGCTCGGTATGGCGAAGACCCCGACTGCCTGAACGAGGTGGTTCTGATACTGGAGTGCGAATGGGGAGGCGCGGGCGCCGATTCGGGACGGATCCGGGACCACTTCCACAAGCTCGTGGCGGGACGGGCTCGCGTGCGCTGCATGATCTGGAAGGACGGCAACGGGCGGGACGATCCGGCGGTGGTGGAGTGGTTGGCGGGAATGATGGGCGAGAGCGTGGAGACGGGCCCCGACGATCTCTACCTGCTCGCCCGCTACACGGCCTATGGTTTCCAGTACTGGCATCTGTGCGGGAGCGGGACAGTCTACCCGATGTAGATCGGAGCCGTTGACGGAAGAAGGCACGACTCGGCCAAGCACACGGCCGCAGCCGGTGGAGTGCCTGCGGTGTCCTTGTCCCGCGCCGGCGGGTTGTTATGATCGGACCATGGCCGAGGCCGTCACCTTGGACACTCATCGGTTCGTCAAGCGCCTAACCGAGAGCGGCTTCACCGAGAAGCAGGCCGAAGATCACGTCGCCGTGCTGAACGCCAACCTCGCCACCAAGGGGGACATCGCAAGGCGCAGATCGAGGCGGTGCAGGCCGACCTGCTGAAGTGGCTGTTCGGCGCGCTAATCGCCCAGGGCGGACTTCGCGTTGCGGAGCAACGCTCTTGCCTGCAAGGCAAGCGAAACACTATAGTCCCACCAAGCCACGTTATCGGTAGTTCCTTAAGTCTTTGGAGATACCTATGACATCAGTATTCCTTGCAACCGCGTTTGGCGGCGCGCATCGTGAGCGGGCCGAAGCACTGAGGGAGATCTTGGTCTCTCGTGGCTGTGAGGTGATGTTGGGTGAAGGCCTAGATGGTGAACGAATATCAGAGGCAGTTCGAGAGAAAATAGAGCGGTGCACGGGCGTGGTCGCCATTTTATCAAAGAGAGAAGAACTCGCCGGAGGCGGCTGGAGCACGCATCCATGGGTGATCGAAGAAGCTACGTGGGCAGAGGCTAAATTCAAGAGAGTTTTGCGTGTCGTGGAAGAGGGCGTAACAAGCCTCGGCGGAATGGCAGGAGATGTCGAGCAGGTAAGGTTCTCGACTGGGTTTTTCGAAGTCTGCATCCCGAGAATCATTTCATTCACGGACTCTATCGCGACGAATGTGCCCGGACTGCAAAGAGCTCGGCCGGTTGAACGCGAGGACACGTTTTCGATAGTTCCCAACGATCCAGTGGAATCACACTGGGAGGACGAGGTCGCTCGTCTAGTTCTCGCGACCCGGGACAAGGCGGAAGACGGTTGCTTTGAAGAGGCGCTTTTGTTGTCTGATCGTGCCGTCCGGATTGACACAAGATGTTGGCGGGCGCACATTAATCGTGGCGTTGCGCTTGTTCATCTAGGTCGCTATAAGGAGGCGGAAGAAGTTTTCGATTATGTCGCGAAGACCTTTACGGATGATGGAACCATAGTTGCGCGAGCGCTTCACAACCAAGCGTGGCTTATCGGTAGAAGGGATGGATTGGGCAATACGACATCTTTGCGCAAGCGAAAGGATCTGTACATGCAGGCCCTAACCTTGGACAATCGGCGTATTTTTACCCGCGCGATGGTTCTGATCTGCTTGGTGCTGCTCGGCGAACAGGATCACGCTAGGCCCTTTCTAGAGGCCTCGCTAAGGTGGGAAGGTTTTGTTAAGGCACTTCGTAAAGAGCTAGAGGCAATGGGGGCCGTTGGCTTGCGGGCTGCTTCCCTATTTCCTGACTGGTTGACTGATTTGTTGTATCCGACCGAAGGCAAAACAGATGGAGGCAATAGTGATGAAACCTAGCGAACTGGTTATGATTGCCGTGTTGTATGGGCTAGTGGCAGGAGGGGGTCTCGCCAACCCACCAGTGCCCGAAACTCGAGAGTTCGGCAAGGGGATTATTAGCGAGGTGGCTGAGAACAAGAAAGAGTTGCAGCCCATCTTACTAGAAGCGGCCGGGTTCTTGGACAGAGGCGAATGGGCATAGTTTCTGTCGTCTGGCCAACTCGTTTCAACGGCACGTGGGCCAGATGAAGTCGTGACTGGGATCGTACTCCACGCCGGTGGGAGCCTCGCGAAGGCCCTTGGCACGGACGGTCAATAGGCCAGCGTACGCCCGTTTGTCACAAATGTGGAGTCAAGCAGGCAATTCGTCACAGGTCGAGTAGGGCCTGTGGGACATCAGAACACTGCGATGCCGAAGGCGTGTCCGCGATGCCGAGCCGAAGGTTCGCAAGCAAGGAAGTACTTCCGCGACTGCAAGAGGTGTGCGACACATCCCGGGTTATCTGGATCGAGAGGTGACCCCGGGACTCGTGAATGGGGGCGGGCGGGACCGGTCCTGTACAGAATTTTGTGTGTGAGCCGACCTCGGTCATCTAGGCCGCCAGGACGAATCGATCACCGAACTGGATGGCGAACTGGAGCTTTGCAGCATGCCATTCTTTCGGCGGTCTCCGCCACTTCGCGGTGATATTCCTCAGCGCCAGGTAAATCAGCTTCGTGGCCACCTCGTCGCTCGGGAAGTGGCCCTTGTTCCGGATCGCCTTGCGCACCTGCGGGGAAAAGGCGAAGAACGGGATCACTTCCTCCCAGCGTGAGCGCCAACTGCGCACCACGGCCGCGTACTGTTGACCCCAGGGGCCGGCTTCGAAACGGTCCAGCTCCGCGGCGGCGGCCTCGGCCGAGGGCGCCCCGTAAATAGCC
>JAPOQB010000006.1 GCA_026710965.1 Deltaproteobacteria bacterium
CAGGTCGTTGGAGCCATCAACGCCTACTGCGCCCTGCTGGCCCAGCGGCAGGGTTTCCGCGCGCTCTACCTCTCCGGAGCGGGGGTCGCCAACGCCTCCTTCGCCCAGCCGGACCTGGGCATCACCACACTGAACGACGTGCTCGAAGACGTCCGGGGCGTCACGGCCGCTAGCCCGCGGCCGCTCTTAGTGGATATCGACACCGGCTGGGGCACGGCCTTCAACATCTCCCGCACCATCCGTGAGATGATCCGGGCGGGAGCCGCCGCGGTCCACATGGAGGACCAGATCCAGGCCAAGCGCTGCGGCCACCGGCCCAACAAGCAGATCGTCTCCACCGACGAGATGGTGGACCGGATCAAGGCGGCGGCCGACGGCCGCACAGACGACCAGTTCGTGATCATGGCGCGCACCGACGCCTTCGCCAGCGAGGGGTTGGATGCCGCGCTGGAACGGGCGCGGCGTTACGTCGACGCCGGGGCGGACATGATCTTCCCGGAAGCGGTATACACGCTGGAGGACTACCGCGCCTTCTGCGGAAGCGCGGAGGTGCCGGTTCTGGCGAACCTGACGGAGTTCGGCAAGACGCCGCTTTTCGGCGTGGACGAGTTGCGGGAGGCCGGGGTGGGCCTGGTGCTTTACCCCCTATCGGCGTTTCGCGCCATGAGCCGGACCGCCATGGACGTGTACCGGACGATTCGCGAGGACGGCACCCAGAGCGGCGTAACCGACCGGATGCAGACCCGGGACCAACTCTACGAAGTCCTCGGCTATCACGACTACGAGCAGAAGCTGGACGCCCTGTTCAGCAAGGAATAGCTCCCACCAACGGCTCCCACCATGACCGACTCCGCCGTGCGCGACGCCCAGCGGCCCCAACCCGACGCGGTCCTCTCCGACATGGCCGCCTACGCCCTCTCCGGCGGACCGTTCCCGGAGGACGCGCGGGAGACGGCGCGCCTGTGCCTCATGGACAGCCTGGGCTGCGCGCTGGCGGCGCTGGAGTTCCCGGCCTGCACCCGGCTGCTGGGGCCGGTGGTGCCCGGCGCCGTCATGAGCGGCGGCGCACGGGTGCCCGGCACCGCCTACGAGCTCGACCCGGTCCAGGCCGCCTTCAACATCGGCGCCATGATCCGCTGGCTCGACTTCAACGACACCTTTCTGGCAGCCGAGTGGGGACACCCCTCCGACAACCTCGGCGCCATCCTGGCCGTGGCCGACTACCTGGACCGGCGCGCGGACGAAGGCCACGGCCGCGCCGTCACCATGGGCGACGTGCTGACGGCCATGATCAAGGCCCACGAGATCCAGGGCGTCATCGCCCTGGAGAACAGCTTCAACCGGGTGGGGCTGGACCACGTGCTGCTGGTGCGGGTGGCCAGCACCGCGGTGGTGGCGGCCATGCTCGGCGGCGGCCCCGAGCAGGTCGTGAACGCCCTGTCCAACGCCTGGATCGACGGCGGCGCCCTGCGCACCTACCGGCACGCCCCCAACACGGGGTCGCGCAAGAGCTGGGCCGCCGGCGACGCCGCCGCCCGCGCCGTGCGGCTGGCGCTCATGGCGCTCCAGGGAGAGATGGGCTATCCCTCGGCGCTCTCGGCCAAGGGCTGGGGCTACTATGACGTCCTCTTCAAAGGCCGCCCGTTCTCGTTCAGCCAGCCTTATGGCAGCTACGTGATGGAGAACGTGCTGTTCAAGATCTCGTTTCCCGCGGAGTTTCACGCCCAGACGGCGGTGGAGGCGGCGCTGGAGCTGCACGGCGCGGTGAAGGATCGGCTCGACGACATCGAACGCATCGTCATCGAGACCCAGGAGGCCGGCTCCCGGATCATCGACAAGACCGGACCGCTGAACAACCCCGCGGACCGGGACCACTGCATCCAGTACATGGTGGCGGTGCCGCTGATCCACGGCCGGCTCACTGCACGGGACTACGAAGACGAGGTCGCCGGGGACCCGCGCATCGACGCGCTGCGAGAGAAAATGGAGGTCCAGGAGAACCCGGACTTCACCGTGGACTACATGGACCCGGACAAGCGGGCCATCGGCAACGCGGTGCAGGTCCATTTCAAGGACGGGGGCTCCACCGCGCGGGTCGAGGTGCCCTACCCCATCGGCCACCGGCGCCGGCGGAGCGAGGGCGTGCCGCTTTTGCAGGAGAAGTTCGAACGCCATATCGCCGCGCGATTGTCGCCGGACCAGTGCGGCGTGATCCTGCAGGTTTGTGCTTCTCGAGACACGCTGGAACGGATGCGGGTTCGCGACTTCATGGACCACTGGGTGACGGCGGACGAGCATTGATGGTGATGGATCGCCCTTCGACTCCGCTACGCTATGCTCAGGACGAACGGTGGGACCGGTCAGCGACGGGAAGGAGAAGGTCTAATGAGGTTCTGCAGATTCCAGCGGGACGGCAAGACGGGCTTCGGCATCATTGACGACGCGGACACCGTCACCGTCATCAAGGGGAGCCCGTTCGAGAACTACGCCGTGACCGGCGAATCCCATGTCCTGGGCGAGCTTAAGCTGCTGGCGCCCATCGTTCCGCCGACCTTCTACGCCGCGGGCGTCAACTACCGCGAGCACGTGACCTTTGCGGCGCAGGTGCGCGGCGAGGAACCGGTGTTTCCCGCGAAACCCGACGTGGGCTACCGGGCGGTCAACGCGCTGGCGGCGCACGAAGACCCTATCGTCATCCCCCACGATGCCTCGGAGAAGGTGCAGTACGAGGGCGAGCTGGTGGCGGTCATCGGCCGGCGGTGCCGGAACGTGCCGGAGGACGAGGCCCTGGACTACGTGTTCGGCTACACCATCGGCAACGACGTGAGCGAGCGCACCTGGCAGAAGTCCGACCGCACCCTGTGGCGGGCCAAGAACACCGACACCTTCAAGCCCATGGGCCCCTGGATCGTCACCGACCTCGACCCCGACGACCTGCACGTCACCATCACCCTGAACGACCGGGCGGTGGGCGAATACGACGTCAGCACGGCCATCTTCGGCGTCGCCCGCTACATCAGCGCCATGAGCCGCTACATGACCCTGGTGCCGGGAGACGTGCTGTGGATGGGCACCGACGGCGCCACCGAGAACATGAAGGACGGCGACGTGGTGGCGGTGGAGATCAGCCAGATCGGCACGCTGCGCAATCCGGTCGTGCGGGAACAGGATCCGGCGGGTTCCTGAACCCCAGCCGATGTCCGAGCTCTTCCTCATCCTCGTGACCTTCGTCGCCTCCACCACCGCCGCGGTGGTGGGCCTCGGCGGCGGCATCCTGCTCATCTCGGTCATGCCCGGGCTCATTCCGACCTTCGCCATCGTTCCGGTGCACGGCATGGTGCAGATCTTCAGCAACCTCACCCGTACGCTGTTCGGGCTGCGGCACATGGAGTGGTCGCTGTTCGCGCCCTTCGTGGTGGGTGCGGTGCTGGGCGCGTCCCTGGGCTCGATGCTCCTGGTGGACATCAGCTCCGACTACCTGCCGGTGATCATCGGCTGCTTCATCCTTCTCATCACCTGGGCGCCCACCATCCGGAGCGTGCCGCGGATTCCGGGGAAATTCGGCATCGTGGGCGCGGTGCAGACATTCCTCTCGCTGTTCGTGGGGGTGGTGGGGCCCCTGAACATGCCGTTCCTGATACGCGAAGGGCTGTCCCGGGACCGGCTGGTGATCACCCACTCCACGCAGATGACCGCGGTGCACATCATCAAGGTGTCGACTTTCTTCTTGCTTGGATTCGCCTTTGCGCCGTACCTTTACCTGATTGCGGGCATGATCCTGAGCGCGACCCTGGGTTCCTGGGTGGGGACCCGCTGGCGCGCCCGGGTGCCGGAGGCGCTGTTCCGGACGATCCTCAAATGGGTCGTCACACTGTTGGCCCTGCGGATGGTCCTGCGCGTGGGGATATAGGCCCGCCGGAAAGGAGGCGGTGAAGCGCCATGACGAAGGTAAGGATCAAGGAATTGCTCGACAGCGGCACCCCGAACACGGACGTAACCGTGGAGGGCTGGCTGCGCACGGTGCGCCACAGCAAGAACGTCTCTTTCCTCGACATCTCCGACGGCTCGTGCATGTCCGGCATCCAGGCGGTGGCGGCGCCGGAGCTGCCGAACTACGAAGCCGAGATCCGCAAGCTCACCACCGGCTCCTGTGTCCGGGTGGCGGGGCGGCTGGTGGAGTCGCCGGGCAAGGGCCAGCGCTTCGAGATCCAGGCCGGAAGCGTCGACGTGGTCGGTCACGCCGACGACGACTATCCGCTGCAGAAGAAGCGCCACAGCTTCGAGTTCCTGCGCACTCTGGGCCACCTGCGCATGCGCACCAACACCTTCGGCGCGGTGATGCGGGTGCGGAACGCCGCCGCCCAGGCCATCCACCGGGCCTTTCAGGAGCGGGGCTTCATCCATCTCCACGCGCCCATCATCACGCTTTCCGACTGCGAGGGCGCCGGCGAGATGTTCCGCGTCTCCACTCTGGACCCCGACCGGGCGCCGCGGACGGAGTCCGGCGGCGTGGACTACTCCCAGGACTTCTTCGGCAAGGAGGCGCGGCTCACGGTCTCCGGCCAGCTCGAGGCCGAGATCGCCGCCCTGGCCCTGACCAACGTCTACACCTTCGGGCCCACCTTCCGCTCGGAGAACTCCAACACCAGCCGCCACCTCGCCGAGTTCTGGATGGTGGAGCCGGAGATGGCCTTCTGCGACATCCAGGGAAACATGGACCTGGCCGAGGGGTTCCTGAAAGACGTCACCCGGGACGTGCTGGCGAGCTGCCCGGAGGACATGGCCTTCTTCAACGAGCGCATCGACCAGACGGTGCTGGAAACCCTTTCGGGCATCGTGGAGCAGCCCTTCGAGCGCATGACCTATACCGAAGCGGTGGCTATCCTCCAACGCTCCGGCCGCACCTTCGAGTATCCGGTGTCCTGGGGCGTCAACCTCCAGAGCGAGCACGAGCGCTACCTCGTGGAAGAACACGTAGGCCGGCCGGTGATGGTGATCGACTATCCCAAGGAGATCAAGGCGTTCTACATGTACCTGAACGACGACGAGCGCACGGTGGCGGCCATGGACGTGCTGGTGCCCAAGATCGGCGAGATCATCGGCGGCTCTCAAAGGGAACACCGCCTGACCCAGCTCCGGCAGCGAATCCGCGAGTGCGGCCTCCCTGAAGAAGAGTATTGGTGGTACCTGGAGCTGCGGCGCTACGGCTCCGCGCCCCACGCCGGCTTCGGCCTGGGCTTCGAGCGCCTGGTCCAGTTCATGACCGGCCTGGGAAACATCCGCGACGTCATCCCCTTCCCCCGGGTCCCCGGTTTCGCGGAGTTCTGACGGCCCGGACGACATTTGCGGCCCCCAGCGCGCCTTGGTATGTTCGAGCCGTCCGACCACAACCCCACCCCGGAGGTTAGCGCATGATCGAAGCACCGTTCCCACAGGAAGAGTACGAATCACGCCACCGGCAGATCCAGCGGCTCATGGAGCGGGACGGGCTGGACCTCGTCGTGGCCTCGGGCCGTGACAACTTCTGGTACTTCACCGGCCTGGTCAGCTACCAGTTCGACCACCTGATGCGGCCCGAGATCTGCTTCATCCCCAGGGAAGGCAAGCCCTTCGCGCTGGTGTACGGCAACAACAAGACCAAGGCCGAGGCGCTGCCGTGGTTCGGCGAGGTGCGCAGCTACGTCGACGTGCCCTTCCCGCGGGAGATGCTGAGCGAGTTCCTGACCGACCTGGGCTTCGGTTCCGCCAAGGTGGGTTTCGAGCTGGACGATGACCAGCGGTTGGGCTTTCCCGTCAACTATCTCACGCAGCTCACCGAGGCGCTGCCCAAGGCCAAGATCGAGGACGGCTCCCGGGCGCTCACCGAACAGCGGCTCTACAAGAGCCCGCGGGAAATGGACAACATGCGGCAGGCCTGCGATATCTCCGTACGCGCCTTCGACCGCATCCTGCCGGACCTGAAGGCCGGAGTCACCCGGCGGGAAGTGGCCGAACGCCTCTACATCGCCATGATCGAGGAAGGCGCCCACCCGCGCCATCCCGGCTTTCTCATGCTGAACGCCTCCACCAAGTACGACGAGCGGCGCTACGAGAAGGGCGACCGCCTCATCGCCGACTTCGGCGCCTGCTACGAGGGTTACTACGGCGACATCACCCGCCAGGCGATCTTCGGCGCGCCAAGCGCGGACCAGACCAAGGAGCACGCGCTGGCGCTGCACCTGATCCAGGAATGCAAGAAGGTCATGAAGCCGGGGACGCCCATCGCCGAGATCCCGCGGACGGCCAACGCCGAGCTCAAGCGGAACGGCTACCCCGAGGTGGACAGCCCCAAGCGCATCGGACACGGCATCGGCATGGCCCGGGCCGAACCCCCGTCCATCAGCGAGGCCGAGGTGCGGAACGTGGAGGTGGGGATGGTGCTGGCCATCGAGCCCAAGGTGCGCATCCCGGGAGCCTCCATCCACCTGGAAGAGGACGTGTTCATAACGGCGGACGGAGCCGAGCCGCTGACGGCCGGAGCCGAACGGCTCCACGTCATCGGGTAACACCGGCAACGGACAGCCACGCCCAGGAGCCCGTCCGAGAATTCGAACGGCGTCCTTCGACTTCGCTTCGCTACGCTCAGGACGAACGGAGAAAGGCTATCACAACCGTTCGTCCTGAGCGAAGCGAAGTCGAAGGACGCAATCTAAAAGGAAGGACGTCATGGCCAACGGAATCCTCTATCTGTCCAACGACGACGTGAAGAGCCTGCTCGACCTGGGCGAGTCCATCGACATCGTCAAGGCCGCGTTGCAGGACCACAGCGCCGGACGCGTGGGCTGGTCCGTGCCCGAGGACCTGGCGGTCAAGCCCAAGGAGGGATGGCAGTACTGGGTCACCGGCTGCTCGCTGGACGCCGCGGCCGGCTTCCGCTTCCGCGCCATCAAGGCTGCGGGCGGCAGCCGCGACCCCTCACGCCCACCCCAGGGCCCCAGGCGCATCCTGATCCTGAGCGACCGGCAAGGCGGCGAGGTCACCGCCATCATGGACGAGGACTGGTGCCACTCGGTGCGGACCGGGGCTGCCGCCACCGTGTCCTGCCAGGCGTTTGCGCGCCAGGGCGCGTCGGTGATGGCCATGCTGGGGGTCGGCGACACCGCCCGGGCCACCGTGCCGGTCATGGCGCGCGCCTTCGACCTCCAGGAGGTGCGCGTGCTGTCCCGCCGTCCCGAGACCCGGGAAGCCTTTGCCCGGGAGGTGGGCGAAGAGTTGTCCCTGAACGTCGTCCCCTGC
>JAPOQB010000336.1 GCA_026710965.1 Deltaproteobacteria bacterium
CGAACAGCATCGCGATGGCCCCACCATGATCGTCTGCCAGACCGTCAAGGGCAAAGGCGTCAGCTTCATGGAGAACCGCTGGGAGTGGCACGGCAAGGCGCCCAGCCGCGAGGAAGGCGAACAAGCCATCGCCGAGATTGTGAACGGCGGATAGGGACACCACCCGCGGGGACAACCTCAGGCAGGGGCGACCGCGGGTCGCCCCTACGGGAGTCGGAGCAAGGAAAAGGACAACCGGTCAGCAGGTCACCGGCCTGCAGGGGCGCCTCAGGCAGGGGCGACCGCGGGTCGCCCCTACGGGAGTCGGAGCAAGGAAAAGGACAACCGGTCGGCAGAGCACCGGCCTGCAGGGGCGCCTCAGGCAGGGGCGACCGCGGGTCGCCCCTGCGGGAGCCGGAGCAAGGAAGAGGACGACCGGTCAGTAGACCACCGGCCTGCAGGGGCAACCTCGGGTAGGGGCGACCGGCGGTCGCCCCCGGGTTATCCGCAGCAAGGAAAATCATATGAGCGCAACCGCAACACGCGTAACCTTCGGCGAGACCGTGACCCGGCTAGCCGACGACAATACGGACATCGTCGTCCTCGACGCCGACCTCCGGAAGTCCACCATGACCGACGAGTTTTCCCGGAAGCACCCCGAGCGATTCTTCGACGTCGGCATCGCCGAGGGCAACATGGTGGGCGTGGGCGCGGGCATGGCGCTGGCCGGCAAGATCCCCTTCATCTGTAGCTTCGCCTGCTTCGTGGTAGGCCGCTTCGAGCAGATCCGCATGGCCGTGGCCTACAACCGCGCCAACGTGAAGATCGTCGGCACCCATGCCGGCATCGGCATCGGCGAGGACGGCTACAGCCAGATGGCCACCGAAGACATGGGCCTCATGCGCACCCTGCCCAACATGGCCGTGGTGCAACCCGCCGACGCCATCGAGACCCGCGGCGCGGTGGAGTACATCGCGCAACACGACGGCCCCGTATTCCTGAGGCTCACCCGCCAGAAGGTGCCCGACATCAACGGTGAGGGTTACGAGTTCCGCTTCGGCAAGGCCGTGGTGCTTCGGGAAGGAGCCGACGTGTCGCTCCTGGGAACCGGCGGCGTGATGGAGAACGTGCTCAAGGCCGCCGACCTGCTGGCCGATCGGGGCATCAGTGCCCAGGTGGTCAACATCCACACCGTCAAGCCCATCGACACCGAGTTCATCGAGTCCATCGCCTCAAGCCACGGCAAAATCGTCACCGTGGAAGACCACGGCATCTCCGGCGGCCTCGGCAGCGCCGTGGCCGAAGCCGTGGCCGAGCTGGGCCGCGGCCGCGTCCGGCGCGTCGGCGTCACCGAGTTCGCCGAATCCGGCGACACCGAGGGACTCTACGGGAAGTACGGACTATCCGCCGAGCACATCAGCGCGGCGGCGGTGGAGTTGATGGAGTAGCGGTTCGGGGGGGTGTCCCTGGTCCGGGCTCCGGCACCTCGACTTCGTGCACATCGAAGCCGTCTCGCGCGCCATTAAGGTACGCACGAGCATCCTCAAGCCCGGCCATGATCTCGTCAAATACCACGCGCATCTAATCTGACGTGGCGGAAGTCTCGGTGTGTTCACCGCTGGCCGACGGCTCTTCACCTCCGCCTGACGGCGCATCACCCTCGACCGCAGCGGCCTCTTCCGCTTTACCGCCCTCCGGCTGATCCTCCGACACCACCTTCACCTTGATGCTCGGCATCACCTCCGGGCGGAGGCGGATGGGGACCTCGTAGTCTCCCACCTGTTTGATGGGATCGTGCAGGACGATTCTCCGGCGTTCGACGTCGAAGCCCTTTTCCTTCAGGGCCTTTTCGATGTCCATGTTGGTGACGGAGCCGAAGAGCCGGCCTTCCTCGCCGACCTTGACGGCGAACTCGAGGGAGACCCGGGACAGGGTCTCGCTGATGCCCTGGGCTTCCTTGGTGAGGCGGTCCCGGCGCTGGCCGATCATGCGCTGCTCGTGCTCCAGGGCCTTGAGGTTCTTCTTGTTGGCCAGCACCACCAGGCCGCGTGGCAGCAGGTAGTTCCGGGCATAACCGTCCTTGACCTTCACCACCTCGCCCATGTGGCCCAGGTTTTCGATATCTTCCTTCAGAACGACTTCCATCGATTCTCCTTCAGGTCTGGCCCGCGGTGCGTCGCTTGAGGCGACGGAAGTCGCCCCAGAGGTCGAAGAAACCGAGGCCGATGACCAGCACCGTGAGAACCTGCTCGAAGATGATGAGCAGGTATCCCAGAACGCGAAAAAACATCGGGACCTTCTTGTGATGAAAATAATACGACACGATGGCGAGGCCGTGGAAGAAATAGAACGCCGTGCATACGAAAACCACGTTCACGACCAGCGTCCGCACCGCCCATCCGAGGGGCAGGAAGAGCGTCAGGCTCGGCACCACCAGGAACCACACCATGTGATCCGGTGATTTCCATTCCCTGAGGTCTCCGGCCTCGTAGAAAAACGAGCGATACTGCGGGAACTGCCAGGACAACAGGCCCAGATTGACCAGGATCACGACCCCCAGGACCAGGAACATCATACCGGGAAGCATCTGGACGAAGAGTGTCGCCATCTGTCCCGCCTGCTCTCTGAGAAAATCGATGGTCTCTCCCGACAACCCCATGCGCTCGTACACTTCCAGGGTGGCGAGGACCTGGGCCTCCACACCGGCCTGGAGCGCGGTCCACAAGTTCGAGAGCGAACCCGCGAATGCGGTGGCCGTCACCAGCATGGCCGCCACCGTGCAGACGGCGGTGCCGCTGACGACCCTGGCAATGGACCACCCTCGCCCAAAGGAAAAGAACATCAGGTACGTGACCAGCGCCAGCACGAGGTAAGCCACGGCCGCTTCCAACCCGGCCAACGCGTAGACGCCTGCCGCCACCGCCAGCGGCAGCAGTTGCCCTGCCTGTTTTCCCAACCGGACGCCGACGAAGAGAGCCGGAAAGATGACCAGCGGAAGCGCGGCCAGACCGAGGATGGGGATCCGGAGTCCTGCAAGAAAAAGCAGCAGGGTGGCAGTCAACCCGAGCCCGAACCACTTGAGAGTGTCAAGCCGTTTCATAAGCCGAACCGTGGGTGCCTGCGGACAGCAAAAAGGGTTGGCCATTTGCCGCGCGTTCGCATGTTGCAGGCCGCCTGACGGGAGACGCCGGATCAGAGCTTTACGGTGGTATAGGGGAGTAACGCTACCAGGCGAGCCCGCTTGATCGCTTTGGACAAGCGACGTTGACACCAGCAACACGTCCCGGTGATGCGGCTCGGTGTGATCTTGCCCCGCTCCGTCATGAACCCACTCAGGAGCTTGGTATCCTTGTAGTCGAAGCGAAGGTCCTTGTTGGCACAGAAGCGACAGACCTTCCGGCGCGTCATTCCGCCGCGCCGGCGTGGTGAATCATGGTCGTCCGAGCCTCTTCTCCCGCGATATTCTGCCATTTTTCCTCAGCCGTCCCGCTCTTGAATCCGAATCTCGTTTGTCTCCGCGCCGGGGAAACCCTTACGCCTTGGAGCCTTCCTGGGTTTCCCGGACCTCTTCCACCGGCTCTTGCGGCGCCGGTTCCGTCGCTGGCGTCGACTCCGCTGCCGGTGCCAATTCCGTGGCCGGCGCGGGTTCCACTGCCGGTGCCGACTCCGCTGCCGGCGCGGGTTCCGCGGCTGGCGCTGATTCCGCGGCCGGCATGGGTTCCGGCGACGGCGCGGGTTCCGCTGCCGCCGCAGGCTCCTCCGCCCTGGCCAGGGACCTTACGTCTTCATCCAGGACCACGGTCATGCAGCGCATGACCTCGTCGCTCAATCGCATGAGCCGCTCGAGCTCTTCGCTGGTCCCCGCCGAGGCCTGGTACTGAATCAGGTTGTAGAAACCCTTGCCCTGCTTCTCGATGGGGTAGGCGAGATCCCGTATGCCCCATTCCTCGAAGTGGGTCACGGTCGCGCCCTGCCCTTCCAGAACGCCCCGGAATCTGTCACAGAGGTCCTGGTTTCGACCGCTGTGAACGGGGTGGACGATATAAAGCGTCTCGTAGTGGGTTGTTTCGTCAGTCATGTTCAATCGAGTCCGGAACCCTCTGATTCCTTGCCTGATCGTTAGCCATTATCCGAAATGGCGTCCTTGAAGGACGCCATTTCACTGGACCGGAATTGGTTAACCTAGCACAGGGGTTACCTGCTTACAACCTTCAAACTCACACCAGCAGCGGCGCGATGACCAGCGATACCACGGACATGAGCTTGATCAAGATGTTCATGGACGGGCCGGAGGTGTCCTTGAGGGGATCCCCCACGGTGTCGCCGACCACGGCCGCCTTGTGGGCCTCGCCGCCCTTCTCTTCGTTCGCGAGATCGCCCCGCTCGATGTACTTCTTGGCGTTGTCCCAGGCGCCGCCGGCATTGGACATGAACAGCGCCAGCAGGACACCCGATACCAGGGCCCCGGCCAGCGTTCCGCCCAAGGCCACGGGCCCCAGCGCGAAGCCCACCACCACCGGCACCACCACCGCCACCAGCCCCGGCACCACCATCTCCTTGATGGCCGCGCGGGTGGATATATCCACGCACCTCGCCGCGTCGGGCTTGACTCCCTCGCGTCCCTCCAGCAGCCCGGGAATCTCGCGGAACTGCCGGCGGATCTCGTCGATCATCTTTCCCGCCGCTCTTCCCACCGCGGTCATGGTCATGGCTCCGATCAGGTACGGAATCAGGCCGCCGATAAACAGGCCCACCACCACCTCCGGCGACGTCACCAGGATCTGCAACGGTGGCCGACCCAAGGCCGCCAGCTCGGCGTCCACCGTTCTCGTGTAGGCCGAGAACAGCGCCAGGGCGGTCAGCGCCGCCGAGCCGATGGCGAAACCCTTGCCGATGGCCGCCGTGGTATTGCCCAGTGAATCGAGCCCGTCGGTGATCTTGCGCACCTCGGGCCCCAGGCCGCACATCTCGGAGATGCCGCCGGCGTTGTCGGCAATGGGTCCGTAGGCATCCACGCTCATGGTGATACCCACCGTGGCCAGCATGGCCACCGCGGCCACGCCGATGCCGTAAAGCTGGGCCGCGCCGTAGGACACCCAGATGGCGACGGCGATGACCACGACGGGAAGCGCGACGCTCTCCAGTCCCACGGCCATGCCGTGGATGATGTTGGTGGCGTGGCCGGTACGGCTGGCCTCGGCAATGCGCTCCACCGGCTTGGCGGAGGTGTAGTATTCGGTGATGAGGCCGATGAGGATGCCGCCCAGCGAACCCGCGAGCACGGCCCAGAAGACGCCGATGGTGACGCCGAAGATGAGAATCAGCACCAGCGCTCCCACCAGGAACAGCACCGTGGTGAGGACCGTGGCGCTTCGAAGCGCCGACTGCGGGTCGATCTTCTTGAACACCCGCATGGAAAAGATGCCCACCACCGAGGCGATGAGGCCCAGCACCGCCAGGACCACCGGCAGCGCCATCAAAGTAGCCCGCGAGGCCTCTGCCTCGGCCTGGGCCGAGAACATGCCGGTGAGCCCGCTCGCCGAGATGGTGGCGGCGATGGCGACGGACGCGATCACCGAGCCGACGTAGGATTCGAACAGATCGGCGCCCATGCCGGCGACGTCGCCGACGTTGTCGCCGACGTTGTCCGCGATGACGCCGGGATTGCGCGGATCGTCTTCTGGAATGCCCGCCTCGACCTTGCCCACCAGATCGGAGCCCACGTCAGCGGCCTTGGTGTAGATGCCGCCGCCGACCCTGGAGAACAGCGCGATGGAGCTGGCGCCCATGGCGAAGCCGGTGATGTGCTTGGCATTCTCCGGATCACCGTAGACCAGAAAGAGAATGCCCACGCCCAGAAGCCCGAGGCTGGCCACGGACAGTCCCATCACCGAGCCGCCGTTGAAGGCCACGAGCAGCGCTTCCGACTGGCCGCCCTCCGCGGCCGCCTGGGCTGTGCGCACGTTGGCCCGGGTGGCCGCCTTCATGCCGAGAAACCCGGCTATCACCGAACAGATCGCGCCCGCGAAGAAAGCCACCGCGGTTTCGACGCCGAGCTGCCACGCCAGCAGCAGCGCCACCACCACCACGAAGATCGAAAGAACGATGTACTCGCGCTTCAGGAAGGCCATGGCCCCCTCGTAGATGGAGTCGCTGACGGACTGCATCTCCGCATCCTTGACCGCGACCTTGACGATGGAGCGATAGGCCCCGTACGCGATGAGAAGTCCGGCCACGCCCAGTACCGGCGCCCAGACCACTAAACCATCCATAACGCCTCCTCATTGATGGGCCTGTCCGAGAGATCAGCTCCCTCGGACAGGCCCCTGTCGATTGAAACTCTCCATGGCCCGGACCGGGCCCTCCAGCACGATGGCTTCCACCGCCTCCGCGGCCGCGGCCAACACGCCATCCAACGAGTCCTGCTCCTCGGGCGAGAACCGGCTCAACACGTAGTCCACCGCATCGAAGCCTTCGGGAGGACGGCCGATGCCCATGCGAAGCCGGACGAAGTCACGGTCGGCGACGTGCTGCAGGATGGACGCCAAACCCCGGTGACCGCCAGCGGAACCGCCGCTGCGAATCCGCAAACGCCCGAACGGCAGATCCAGGTCATCGTAGGCCACCACCAGGTCCGCGCCCCGAAAGCGCCTCAACAGGGCCGCGACCGCCAGACCGCTGTTGTTCATGTAGGTCTGGGGCTTGGCGAGCACCAGGGGTTCCCGCTCCCACTCTCCCCGACCCACCAAGGACTCGCACCGGTCATCGCCGATGCGGATGCCCCTGGCTTCCGCGATCCGGTCCAGCAGCAGAAACCCGAGATTGTGCCGCGTGCGCGCATAGCGCCGGCCCGGGTTGCCCAGGCCCACCAGGAGCTTCACACTATTGACCCGATACGGAGCCGCGGGTGCGCACAGGGTTGCCGGCCGTCGCCAACCGCGCGGGGATCACTCGTTGGTCTGTTCCCCGTCCCCATCCGTCGGTTCCGCCCCCTCTTCGCCCTCCGCTTCCTCCTCTTCGATCGTCGAGACGGTCGGAGCCAGCACGGAAACCAGCGTCAGATCGGGAGTGTCGTTGGTAACGTTGGGCGGCAGAGTGAGGTCGCTGGCCTTCAATGCGTGACCGATCTGCAGCGGCGAGACGTCCACTTCCAATGCCGCGGGGATATCCAGGGGCAGGCACTCGACCTGCAGTTCCCGCACGATGGGCTGCAACACCCCGCCCTGGATGACACCCTCGGGCCGTCCCACGAAATGGAGGCCCACCATCACGGTGATCTTCCGCGTCACGTCCACTTCGTAGAAGTCGATGTGGTTGATGGCGTGAGTCAACGGGTGATACTGCACCTGCTTGATCAGCACGAGCCTGCCGTCGAGATTGTCCGCGCCGGACTTGAAGCGGACCAGATGGGAGCCCTCCAGGCTGCCGACGCGGGTCCTGAGTTCCCGGTCATTTACCTGCATGGCGACGCCGTCGGTCCCGCGGCCGTAAACGACCCCCGGGAGCGTTCCGCTGCGGCGCAGGCGGCCGGCATCGCGCTTGTTCCCGACCTGCCTCGTCTCTACCGTTACTTCTACCGTTTCCAAAACCTGAACCTCCTGCCGAAATGCTGTGTGCTACGGATGAGTCGATCAGAAAAGGGAGCTGATGGACTTTTCCTGATGGGTCCTGCGGATGGCCTCCCCGATCAGGGGCGCCACCGACAGAGGCATGATCTTCTCGCACTTGGCCATCTTGGCGCTCAAGGGAATGGTGTCGGTCACCACCATCTCCTCCATGGGCGAGTCGTTGATCCGGTCCAGCGCCTTGCCCGAAAGGACGGCGTGGGTGCAACAGCCGATGACCTTCTTCGCACCGGCCCGGACCAGCGCTTCCGCGGCCATGGCGATGGTGCCGGCGGTGTCCACCATGTCGTCGATGAGAATGGAGGTCTTGCCCTGCACCTCACCGATGATGTTCATCTCCTCCACCACGTTGGCGTCGGCCCGGCGCTTGTCGATGACCGCCATCGCCACGTTCAGCTTGGTGGCGAATGCCCGCGCCCGCTGGGCCCCGCCCGCGTCCGGCGACACGACGATCAGTTCCTCCCGGCCGATGCGGTCTTGCATGTACTGCAGCAACACCGGCGACGCGTAGAGGTTGTCCACCGGTATGTTGAAAAACCCCTGGATCTGACCCGAATGGAGGTCCATGGTGAGTATGCGGGAGGCGCCCGCGGTGGTGATGAGGTCGGCCACCAGCTTGGCGCTGATGGGCACCCTAGGGGCCACCTTACGGTCCTGCCGCGCGTAACCGTAATACGGAATCACCGCGGTGACCCGCTTGGCCGACGCGCGCCGGAACGCGTCCAGCATGATCAGCAACTCCATCAGATTGTCGTTGCCCGGGGCACAGGTCGACTGGATCACGAAGACATCGCAGCCGCGCACGTTCTCCTTGATCTCCACCCTGATCTCGCCGTCGCTGAAGGTCTCCACCAGAGCCTCCCCCAGCGGAATCTCGAGATCGCGGGATATCTCGCGCGCCAACGGGGGATTGGAGTTTCCCGCAAAGATCCTCATTTGATCGTGCAACGATTCCATTTCCTACCTGCGTCGCTGGAGAACGGCCGGTGCTGTCTTGCCGCGACGGCTACGGGCGGGTTTGAAACCCGCCCCATCACCGGCCCATCGAAGGAGAGAGCTTGGCTGGGCGGGAAGGATTCGAACCTTCGTATACCGGAACCAAAATCCGGGGCCTTACCACTTGGCGACCGCCCATTCCTTCCCGTCGGCGTCCGAGTGTGCTGTCCGGGAACGCTACTCGCCTTCCCGGTCCTCGCCCGAATCGCCCGATGTAACTTCCCTGTATGCCGCGATAATCCTTTCTTCGATCATCCTGCGGGTCTCGCTGTTGAGCGGATGCGCCACGTCCTTGTAGGTTCCGTCCCGGCGTTTCTTGCTGGGCATGGAAATGAAAAGACCCGAGGTGCCGCGAATGACTTTGAGGTCCCGGACCACGAAGCAGTCGTCCAGGGTGATGGTCACATAAGCCTTGAGCTTATCCTCCTCCACACAGGAAAGACCTTGACTTCCGTGACCTCCACAGGGACCTCCTTTCCGTCCGGGGACGGATGGCCTGCCCTTATGTCAGCGAAAAAGCCAGATAGGCACGAACGTCTTTTTCGCCCTCGAAGCCCGCGAATGCCCGTTTGGCATCCGCCTCGCCAGCGAACAGCCCGAAAACCGCGGAGCCGCTTCCCGACATGAGACTGCCGATTGCCCCCTGTTCGTCAAGGCGATTCTTGAGAAGGGCAATGCGCGGATAGCGCCCAAGGGTTACCGTTTCGAGGTCATTGACCATAACCTGAGCCACTTCGTGAGGAGTGTCCAAATTTTGGATCAAGTTATTATTATTGGACGATTTTGTCAACTTGAACCGGAAGTTCCGGTAGACCCAGGCCGTAGACACGCCGAAGCCGGGAAACAGCACCACCAGCCAGAGCCGGGGCAGCGGCCCCGCCGGGCTCAGCCGTTCACCGATGCCCCGGACCCGGGCTGGCTCGCCGCGGATGAAGAAGGGCACGTCCGCCCCCACCGACAGCGCCAGCGCCATGAGGTCGTCGACGGTCAAGCCGGCCCCCAGCAGGTCGTTCATGCCCCGCAGGACCGCGGCGGCATCGGTGCTGCCGCCGCCGAGGCCGGCGCCGATGGGGATGCGTTTTCGGATACTTACGGCCACCGGCTCGCGGCGGCCCGTTCGCTCATAGAACGCCTGCGCCGCCCGGTGTACGGTATTTTCTTCCCCCAGGGGCACATCGGGGGCGTCGGCGGACAGCTTCAAGGAGCGCGGGGGGCCTTCGGCCCGGGAGATCTCCACCTCGTCACCGAGGCTGATGGGGATCATCAGGGAATCGAGGAGATGGTAGCCGTCGTCACGCCGGCCGGTGATCCGAAGGTTGAGATTCACCTTGGCGGGCGCGAACAGTCTCATGGAAGGAAGAC
>JAPOQB010000818.1 GCA_026710965.1 Deltaproteobacteria bacterium
AGGACTACATCGACATCGTCCTCAAGATCCGCGCCGGCGCCTTCTCCTTCGAGGCCTCCAATCCGCGCCACGAGCACGAGTGGTCCATTTGGAAGGACATCAAGCTGCCCGACGGCAAGCTCATCATCCCCGGCGTCATCACCCAGTCGTCGGTGGTGGTGGAGCACCCCGAGCTCATCGCCCAGCGCCTCGAACGCTTCGCCAGCGTCGTCGGTCGCGAGAATGTCATCGCCGGCAGCGACTGCGGCTTCGGCACTCAGGCCCTGGAAGTCCCTGAGATCCACCCCGCCATCGTCTGGGCCAAGTTCCAGGCCATGTCGGAGGGTGCAAGGCTGGCGAGCGAGCGGTTGTGGGGGTGAGATCCACGACCGCCCCCTTCGGCACCTGGGAGAGCCCCATCACCGCCCGCATGATGACCGAGGGCGCGGTGGGGATCGGCAGCCTGAAGGCCGACGGGGAGAGTCTCTACTGGCTTGAGTCCCGACCCTCCGAGGCTGGACGTAGTGTCCTCGTGCGCCGGACCGGCAGCGGCGCCGTCACCGACCTCACGCCGGCCCCGTTCAACGTGCGCACCCGCGCCCACGAGTACGGCGGCGGCGCCCTCGGCGTGCGGAACGGCGTCGTGCTCTTCGCCAATTTCGCCGATCAACGCGTGTACCGCCTGGAGGACGGCGCCGACCCGCGTCCCATCACTCCCGAGGGTCCGCTCCGCTACGCCGACTTCGACCTGGATCCGTCGGCCGGTCGGGCGGTGTGCGTGCGCGAAGACCATCGCGACGGCGGGGAGCCCGTGAACGCCCTGGTGGCGCTGGACCTGGAAGGCGACGGCGACGAGGTTCGCGTCGTGACGTCCGGGGGCGACTTCTACGCCGCGCCACGCCTCTCTCCGGACGGCCGGCAACTCGCCTGGCTGTCCTGGGATCACCCCAACATGCCATGGGACGGCACCTTCTTGTGGCTGGCCGACATGGCGGCGGACGGCGCCCTGACGAATGCGCGCCAGGTGGCCGGGGGCGCGGACGTCTCCGTCTTCCAGCCGGAATGGTCGCCGGACGGGACGCTTCACTTCGTCGACGATTCCATCGGCTGGTGGAACCTGTACCGTTGGCGCAACGGCGCGCGGGAGCCCCTGTGTCCCCGGCAGGCGGAGTTCGGCCTGCCGCTGTGGCAGTTCGGCATGCGGGGGTTCGGATTCCTGGCCGACGGCCGCCTTGTCTGCCGGGTGATCGAGGGCGGAGCAGGACGGCTCGCCGTCGTCACCGAGGCCGGCCTGGAGACGCTGCCGACGCCGTTCTCGCATCCCGGGCCGCCCCAGTCCCTGGGCGGCCGGCTCGCCTTGATCGGGGCCACCCGTTCGGAGCCAACCCGGCTCAGCCTGTGGGACCCGGACACGGGCGCCGAAGAGGTGCTGAAACGGGCGACGGAGACCACCGTCGACCCGGGCTACATTTCGGAAGCGGAAGCCATCGAGTTCCCCACCGCCGAAGGGCTGTCGGCCCACGCTTTCTACTACCCGCCTCGCA
>JAPOQB010000005.1 GCA_026710965.1 Deltaproteobacteria bacterium
ACGCTCATGCAGCCGCCGTCCGCCATGTGGCAGGTGCCTTCCAGGTCGATGCGCACGATCTCCCGCCAGCGGCCGCCGTCCAGCGGATCGCGCACCCGGTCGCCGACCGCGACCAACTGGCGCGCGTTCTCGTCCGGTTCCACGGCCGCCGTCGCCGGCAGCCGCGCGCTGCAGGTGTGACACCACCACTCGTCGCCGGGCTCCGGCGCCCTGCGCGTCAGCCCTTGCGTCGCATCCGTGTTGTCGGCCTCGTCATGCTGCGTCATGCACTGGTCGCACCAGTGATTGCCGTTGGCGTCGGTCCAGTACGTCAGCGACGGGTGGCACGTCGGGCACGCCGCATCGTCCTCGCTGTGGTCGGTGTGGTACTCGCAGACCGGGAAGCCGTAGGCCTCTGCCGTCGCGTCGCACCGGCATAGGCAGCACCGCCGCGACGGCTCAAGCTCGCCGCCCGTGAACGTGTCCACGCTCACCTTGCCGGGTCCGGCCACGTCCACGCGGTACAGCCCATCGTCAGGTCCGTGGTTGCGCCGGTAGGCCCGCGCTGCCTCAAGCCGCTCGGCTTCGCTCTCGTACTCGTGCAGTTCCGGCTCCACATCGCCGTAGATGGTCAGCAGGTGCGACCGCGCCGCCTGCTCGCTGTTCGGCGGCAGCACGGTGTTCAGCACGTCGCGCAGCCGCTCGGCCTGCCGGCGGCTCACTTCCACGCGCAAACGGGGGAGCTTGATGCTCACCCCGTCCGCCTCGACTCTCGCTGTGATGTCGATGGCCCGCGTCACACGCGCCTCCCGGCGGCGAGCACCGCCTGTGCCTCGCGGCGCGCGCGCCACAGGTACAGCTTGCGGATGCTGTCGGCCACGTCGCCCACCACCCGAGGGTTCGCATCGCGGCGCAGGTCCGCCGGCAGCATCCGTTGATGAATCGCGTCCGTGGTCTCACGCAACGCCTGCAGGTAGCGTTCATGCTTGGTCAGGTCCGTGGTGGACCGTGCCGCCGCGCGCTGCTGCTGCCGGTCGTGGCAGCCCTCCCGGAACTGGTGCGTGATCGTCGAGCCGCAGCACGGCCACCATGTGGTCAGGCCGTGCCTGAACATCATCAGCGGCTCGGCCTTCGCAAGCCGGATGCCCTCGACGTAGGCGGCGACCGAGAGCACTCTCCCGGTCGCCTGCAAGGTGATCGCTGTCTTCATCAGCGCACCGCCCTGACCGCGCGCTCCACGGTCTCGATGTCGCCGCTCGGCGTCATTTCGGGGCGGGTCTCGGTCTCGAACTCCCACAGGCCCATGTCCTGCAAGTCGAGCGCCGCCTGCATGATCGTGGCGGGGGAAACGTCGACCGGCTGCATCGCCGGCAGCTCGCATGCCATCGCCGCGCCCCACGGGCGGGTCTCGATGACCTCAAGCAGGGAGCCGGCCGCGACCGGCTCAGAGCCGTCATCGCCGCGCAGGCACCAATCGTTCAGGGGACGGGTCGCCTTGACTACTTGGCCCGCGTCGAGCGGCCCGTCAACGTCGTCGGCTTGAACCCAAAGGGTCTTGCCCTCCATACTGTGAACCTCCTCGGGAGCGGGCCGGTTCATAGTTTGGTCGCTCTGACCGGCCCGCTCCTGATGTTGTTGCAATGAACATTGCCATAACTGAAAGAGAGAGTCAAGCGCCTCCCTTCACTTTTTTCATCTACCCCCCGGGCCCTCCGATTCGCCGCTCCGAGGCTGGGGCGCCACCCCTCGAACCGCCGCCGGTGCCGCGCGGCCCGTTTGACACGCACTCGTCAACACCGACCTCGCCCCCCCGTGTGCGCCGCAATCGAGGGGGACGCGCGTACCTTCGCAGGTACGCCGGTCGGCTTCGAGGCGCCGCACGCCATCGCCCCGCGTGGCCCGCCGACCGCTGCCGACCAATCGCCACGGTCGCGTCGGCTCGGTCGAACGTCGCCCTCGGCGACCGCCGCGCGCCGGCCCGCGATGCCCTGGGACGCACTCCGAGTCCCGCCTTGTCGTCCGCGCTGGCGCGCCACGGGCCGCTCGGATCGGCACGGGTCGCCCTTCGGTCCCGGTTGCAGGGGCGCTCAGCCGCCGGTCAGCCGTCCATCAGCTCCCATCCGGGGCTCGACCGGCCCGTGCGGCCCATCTAGCCGCCCTCGGAACCCGACCCGGTGTCACCGACCGGTCCGCTCATGTCGCCGCCAGCCGCCGCTCCGACCGCCCAGGGGCCCCAGGCACCCCACCCCCCACCCCCCGAGCGGGTCCCATCGGGTCCCCGCACGCGGGGGAACAGTGTCCCGCGTACACCCACACGGGAAAATTGCTGTAGAAAATGGAAGAACCGGACCATTCAGATCGGCCATGAATCGGCCAGCGACCACGGTGACGAGTCGGTCACGGTCGCGTGTTATATTGAGGTATAGAAGAGGGGGAGGGCGCTTTTCGCGTTTGGCGTGCCGTAGCCGCGCTACACGATAGAACGGACGAATGAGTGATGTAAACAAGAAGGCCAAGGCGCGACACGAGTTCTGCCGCCGCATGGGCTGGAAGATAGAGCGGATGCCCAAGCAGCAGCTTCAGGTGACGGGCGCGGACGGCAAGGTGCTCATCGAGCGCGGAGAGGGCTACGTCACCGGATACCTCGACGGCCTCATGGACGGCTTAGATGGCTCGATATGGAAACGCTCGTACCGTATATGGCAATGACCGGCCCTGCGGTGTGCGGGTCCCGCTTCAGCTCGACTCCAAGGTGAACAACCGAACGGAGGGACACCGCCAGGGACAAAGGTGCGTTCTTGGGGCCTTGACTAACCCTGCCTCATCTCGACGATCGTTCCGTACGTCAGTTGCCAATCTTGACGCTACCGGGGGCGACCGGCGATAGTAGGTCTCGCGTTTGGGGCGCTTGTTCGGCTCCCTGGTCGGCCGCACGCCTGGCCGGCTTGCCGCTCGCCTCGAACGCCCAGCCGCCGCTCAGGGTCAACTCGCCCCTCATCACGGGGCGGCCTCGCCGCCCTCCGCGCCGCCAATCGTCCCGCCGCCCGCCCTCAGGAAGTGGAAGTTAAGGGTTCCAGCTCGATCCTTGCTGAAGGATCCTTTTCGTTTATCCAATCTCTGATAAAGGCCATCAGAATCCAGTTGATCTTGTGGAACCCATACAGCGCTTCAACCACGGAGTTTGGAGGAACCAAATCATCCTTGCCTCCAATAGAGAACGTAACGACACCATCTTTACCTGGACGTGATGCGGCAAATATATGAGCGTCAGAAAAGTGAATGAATCCAGACGTCCGGTCATATGCGGTTTTGAGTGGGGCAAGCTCCGGTGAATTCTTTATCAGCTTCTTCAGGAGGTAGTTGTCTGACATTTTATTACCGCTGCGATCGCTGATATTTTTTATGTGTACGCCGTTTATAAATTGCTTCAACAATTTATCCTTGTCATCCACGAGGGTTGCTGCAAACAGTCTCAACCCAAATTAAGCGATAGCGATCCGGAGTGTAGAAAGAAATCCTCCTAAGTGCTTTACTGGGAAGTAAGTCAGACAACCCGGTTGGGCACGAAGGAGGATGCAACTAGATGCAATTCCAGGTTCACGAAAATGACGATGCTTGTCAACCAGCGGCACAGTACAGGAACCCGCCAGTGGTGGTCCAGGAGCATCACGGCGCGCCGCTGCTGAACTGCTCAGGG
>JAPOQB010000004.1 GCA_026710965.1 Deltaproteobacteria bacterium
AGAGCGACGCGAGCCCGTTGAACAACCCGATGATCAGGCTTGCCCGTGTCACCTTGTCCTGATCGAGGGTACCCCTGTAGCTGCCGGCCTTCATGCGGCTCCAGGTCGCCGTGGGTACGTCGAACAGGGCCGCGCCCTCGATGTTGGTCAAACCCCATGCATCGGCCGCGCGCGCTACGGCCTTTACGACAACCGCGATCCTGTCACGGTCCCCGAGGGGGCTGAAACGGCTCTCGCCGGCAATGTGTGGAAATGGGCGCGCCATTCAAAAGGCCTCCGCTTGGTATCATATGATACATTTTGTGTGCATCATATGATACGACGTAGGCCAAGACCACAACATCGCCTCAAACATATTGTTTATTGCATTAGAAGCACGGTCTGGGATAGTATGCGCGCCTGATCGAACGCATGCCCACGGCAAGGGGCTCATCGTGGGCGACGCTGTTGGGCGCAGACTACAAGGAGGGGGAACATGTCATATTCTGGAGGGTGCGACCACATACACAGTAGCTCGGACAACGATCCGATCGACGTCCACACCTGTCACTGCTCCGTCTGCAAGCGCGTTACGGGACAAGCCACGACCCATGTCGCGTTTTTCGTTCACGGTGACATGGTCGTCGACAACCCCGACGGCTTGAACCGCCAGCCGTTCAACGATCAAAACCCGGATGGTCCCCTGGAACTCTGCACCTGCACGGACTGCGGCACGCCCATCATGCTCGATGACAAAATGCGGCGTATCCGCGCGGTCGCGCCGAATCTGATGGGCTTTGATCCGGACAGCATGCCGGCGACCTATCATGCCTTCTACGATCCGGCCACCGGCGTGCCGAGACCGGACGACGGCCGCCCGGTCTATGAAGGGCTCCGCCCCGACTTCGTCTGGCCTGACCCATCCTGAAGCAAAACCCGTTCCACAACGCCAGAAACGACAAGGCCCCGGGGGTTCCTCGGGGCCTTGTGTCCTCTTGTGATCCCGCGTCGCCTTCCGGAAGCGACACGAGCCGGTCGATGTGGATCCTCCGTCAAGGACTCTTGTACCCAAATCCCAAGTCGAGCTAAAGAACCGCCACCAGAGGCCGATCCTTTCTGGGTAAGGGGGTTCTCCAACCTCCGTTCCAGGACGCTTCGCTACACCAAGCGTCTTGAGAGAGCCGCCCAATGGGAGTACATTACTCTGCGACGGGAAGGAGCCAGCAGATGAGCAGTGACCTCTTCACGATCCTGACCATCATCGGCACGGGGTTGGCGCTCGCCGGCCTGATCTTGCCGGGGCAGCATGCCCTGCGTCGGGACGTCGGCGACCTCCGCGAACGAATGGCCCGGCTGGAAGGACTGTTCGAAGGCTTTACACGCCGCGATGGCGCAAGAAACGAACAATAGTTGACCCGCCCGGAAGGCTGCCGGCACGCCACAAACAACAAGACCCCGGGGGATTTCCCTCGGGGTCTTGCTTCAACTGGTGTCTGGATCGCGGGCCGGAAATATGGCTCCCGGGGAGGGACTCGAACCCCCGACAAAGTGGTTAACAGCCACCTGCTCTACCGACTGAGCTACCCGGGAACGACTGGTTCAACCTAACACAGGCCCCCTTCAATTTCCAGGAGCGGGGAAGCCCAGGCGCTTGAGCTCCTCCACCATGAGCTGCTGGTGGGTGGCGGGCCAGAACACCCGGCGGCAGCCCGGACAGACGGAGAAGACCTCCTGGGTCTCCAGGACATAGGGGGGCAAGGTGTCGGCGATCTGCTCTTTGGCGATGGGTTGAAGCGGCTTGTTGCACTCGACACAACGGGTCAGCAGTCCCGCGAAGGGATCCAGGCCGCATTCTTCCACCACTTGCTTCAACTGGCCCCGGAAACGATCGTCCCGGATGAAGATGCAACGGTCCGGGTTCCAGCGCCGTATCCCGCGGTCCCGGGTCAGCATCACCCGTCGCTCCTGCGTGGCCGCGCGCACCAAGCCCCGGCCGGACAGATGCCGGCCGTAGATGACGTCCTGGCCGATGATCCGCAGCCACTTGGCGAGGCGCCCCAGCATCCTGTCGGCGGCGAATTTCAACGGGTCGTCCGCGCGCTCAGCCGTTGCCATCGTGTTCTCTCCCCCACTACCTCGGATCGATGACCTGGTCGAGGTAGATCCAGAGGACCCGGGAATAGCGGAACAGGAACGGGGAGCACACGACCAGTAGCGTACATGACACAAGGTAGATGGAAGCGGCGGCGAAGCCGAGCAGAATCATGGCGACGATGACGGGCAGGACCGCGGCGAGCGCGAGGGCGTAGCTGAAGTACATGGCGCCGACAAAGTAACCCTGCTCGCGCGCGAACTCAAGGCCGCAGACCGGGCATTGGCGGTTCATTCCGAAAAGGCTTGCGAAGATGGCGCCGGTGGTGCAGCGGGGACAGCGCAACCGGATGATGGCCGACAGCTTGTTCATGGCGCCTCGTGGAGCTCGCCGGTCATGGTCGCGTCTATCCTCAAGATGCATTGCAGACCGCGTAGGCCGAAGCGGTTCCGGGGGTTCCGCCGCCGGAAGATGCGGGCAGCGCGTCGAACGGGTCTCCGGCGTCCCGGGAGACTTTGCGCACGGCCTCGATGGCCCGGGGCAGATCCCGGCCTTCCCGCCGGTAAAGTTCCTCGAACCGCGCCAAGTCGGTGACGTAGAGCAGGCGCTGCAGGATCACGGCGTTGTCCAGCTTTCTCCGGCTGAAGGAAGCGTGGCGGTGATCCGGTCTGCCGTCCAGGGCCTTGGCCCACTGCCGTTGGCCTCGGGCGAACACTTCCTCTCGGCGGCGAAGCTTCTCCGTCTCGGGCACCGGCTCGCGGTAAAGCTCCCGCAGGCACTTCACCAGCTCCATCATCATCCCCGAGAACTCGACCTCCTCCCGCCAGGCCCGGCGGGCGGCCCTGGCCTCCGGGCTTTGCGGACCGTGGCGCCGGGGAAAGAACTCGATGGCGCCGCGCTTGCCGACGAAGTTGGCCAGGCTCTCGTTGAAGGCCACCGAGCCGGGCACGAACAGCGTGTTGTGGAGCAGCTCGTGCAGCACGACGTCCGCCAGCCTTAGCCGGTCGAGCTTCAACAGGCGTCCGAGCAACGGGTCGTCGAACCAGCCCAGCGTGCTGAAGGCGCCGGCGGGGCGGATGCTGGTGTCGTGTCCCCGGGCCGCCAGGCTGTCGGCCTCCTTGCTGGCATCGTTCCGGTCGAAGTAGCCCTTGTAGGGGATGCGGCCCACGAAGGGGAACCACCAGGTGTGGGGCTCGAAGGAGGTCTTGGGAACGGCGGTGAGGACGTGCAACAGCACCGGGCGGTCGACGTGGGAATAGGCGGAGTAGCTGCCGCCGACGTTCAGCCGGAGCCCGTCGGCGGCGAAGTCCCGAAGCTCCAGCACCATCTCAAGCTTGCGCCGGACGTCCGGGGCAACCCCGTCCTCGGCCAGCACCGTGGTGATGGGCGTGCGGCGCCACAGGATCCGGCCCTCTTCGTAGGCCGCGCGGATGAGATACTCCGGAGAGCAGCCGCACAGACCCAGGAGCAGGATGGCCCAGAGAGATCGCCTGAACGTCGCCACCACGGTACGCGTCTCCCCGGCTAATCCACCGCGACCACGTCCGGGGCCTCCGGCGCGGCCATGCCGTCCCCGTCCCCCTGGAACTGCAGTTGGTGGAGCCGGTAGTAGACGCCCTGCTGCTCCATCAACTCCGCGTGGGAGCCCATCTCGCGAATGACGCCCCGGTGGAACACGACGATGCGGTCGGCGTTCCGGATAGTGGAAAGGCGATGGGCGATGACCAGGCAGGTACGGTTGGCCATGATCTTCTCGAAGGCGCCCTGCACCAGGAACTCGGTCTCGGTGTCGACGCTTGAAGTGGCCTCGTCCAGCACCAGGATCTCCGGATCGACCACGAACATCCGCACCAGCGCCAGGAGCTGCCGCTGCCCGGCGGACAGGTTGTTGCCCCGCTCGCGCACCGGCGCCCGCAACCCGCCGGGCAGGCGCCGGATGAAGCCCTCGGCGTTGGCGTTGCGTAGCGCCGCGCGGATCTGGTCCTCGGAAACGTCCTGGTTGCCGAGCTTGAGGTTCGAGAGGATGTCCCCGGAGAACAGGAACACGTCCTGGAGCACCACCCCCATGTGGCGCCGCAGGGCATCGAGGTCCCACTCCCTAACGTCCCGGCCGCCCACGCGCACCGCGCCGCTGTCGACGTCGTAGAACCGGCTCATCAGCTTGATGGTGGTGGTCTTGCCCGAGCCGGTGGCACCGATGACCGCCACCCGCTCGCCCGGCTCGATCCTGAACGACACGCCCTTGAGCACGGGGTCGCCCGGGCGGTAGCTGAACCAGACGTCGTCGAACTCCACGGCGCCGCGAGCCGGCTGGATGGCGGCGGGCGCAACGGCGGAAGGGGTGGCGGCCGGCTGACTCCCGGCCGTCGCCGGAGCGGCGGTGGCGGCGGGCGATGAAGCAGCGGCCGAGGGGGCGGCCGCCGGCTGACTCTCCGCCCGCGCCGGCGTGGCGACGGTGGCCGAAGGTGCCACCGCGGGCTGACTCTGTGCCCGACCCGGAACCTCCACAGGCGTGTCCAACAGCTCGAAGATCCGCTCGGCCGCGGTCATGGCCGCCTGGATCACGGCGTACTTGTTGCTGAAGTCCCGTAACGGCACGAACAGCCGGCGGATGTACTCGCTGAACGCCACGAACGTGCCGATGCTCACGATGCCCTGAAGCACCTCGCCGCCGCCGTACCAGAGCAGTAGCGCGATGCTCAGCGAGCCGGCCGCCTCGACGATGGAGAACAACGACGCTTCGTAGACGTTAGAGCGTTGGATGGCGTCGCGGTGGGAGCGGTTGAGACCGTCGAACTCCTCGAAGCTCCGGGCCTGCCGGTTGAAGAGCTGGATCACGGCCATGCCCGGAATGGCCTCGCCCAGATAGGCGTTGACCCGGGCGATGCGGGTGCGGATCAGGCGGTAGGTCTGCCGCGCCTTGATGCGGAAGACGTTGATGGCCAGCAGCAGGAACGGGATCATCGCCAGCGACACCAGGGCCATTTCCACGTGCAGCGAGAGCATGATGCCGACGATGGCGACGATGAGCACGAGGTCGGCCACGAGGTTCATGGCGCCCGCGGCGAACATCTCCTGCAGCACCTCCACGTCGGTGGTCATGCGGGTCATGACCCGGCCCACGGGGTTGCGGTCGAAGTAGCTCATGGGCAGCCGCTGCACGTGGGAGAACAGCTCCACCCGGAGATCGGCGAGGCAGCGCTGGGCCACCAGCATGGACAGGTAGTACTGGAAGAAAAACGCCGCGCCCTCCGCCAGCAAGGCAACGAAGAAGAGCGCACCCGTGGTGATCAGCGTGAAGCCGTCGCCGGCGCTGACGGCGTCGATGCCGGCCTTGAGGAGCAGCGGCTGGGCCAGGTTGAAGCACTGGTGCACCGGGAGGAGCAGCGCCGACAGGAAGAAGACCTTCCGGTGCGGCCGGATGAACCGCCACAGACGCCGGGCCAGGGCCAGGTCGTAGGCCTTGCCGGAAATGCTGTCTTGATCTTCCCGCGCGTTCATTGGGTGAGGAGCCTCAGTTTTGTTGTCCTCGTTCGAATGGCGTCCTTCGACTTCGTTCGCCCTTCGACAGGCTCAGGACTCACTACGCTCAGGACGAACGGGGTTGGGAACTCTCTCATCGTTGGTCCCAGGACGGCCAGGAATTCGGCCACGTGATCGAAGGACGAACGGGTTAGGGACTCCCTTACCGTTGGTCCTGCCCATCTTGCGGCGGTCAGATCTCATCGAGCTCGTCCGACATCTGTTGCCGGCTATACATCTGCGCGTACACCCCGTTGGCGCGGAGCAACGACTCGTGGTTGCCGCGCTCGACGATGCGGCCTTCCTCCAGCACCAGGATTTCGTCGGCTTCCTTGATCACCGCCATACGGTGGGAAATGATGATGCAGGTCTTGCCCTTGAGGACGCTCTCGAAGCCGTGGAGGATGCGCTGCTCGGTCTGGGAGTCCACGCTCGAAAGGCAATCGTCCAGGATCAGCAACTCGGGGTCCGCCAGGATCGCCCGGGCCAGGGTGGCC
>JAPOQB010000116.1 GCA_026710965.1 Deltaproteobacteria bacterium
GGCGTTGAAACGCAGGACCGAGCCCACCAGAGCGGCTCCGACCGCGAGCGTGGCCGCAAGCTGCCCGCCGGTTCCCGAGACGATGTTCGTCACCGTGCCCAACGGCCCCGCGAAGGTCGTGTCCGACGTGGCCCACGCCAGGTCCGCGCTCCACATCGTCCAGGCGAACGCCAGGAGCGTCCATCCGGTCAGTGAAAACGTCCTCATGGCCTCTCCTCCCGTCCGGCCGTGCCGTCGTCCGACGTCGACAACCGCCGCCGGGCCGAGGCCCAGGCCTCCAGGTCCGCCGCCAGGTAGCGCACCCGGCTCCCGAACCGGTGGAACGCCGGCCCGGCGCCGCTCACCCGGTAGCGGTCCAGCGTCCGGGGCGAGAGGCCCAGCCATGCGGCGGCCTCCCTCGTGCTCAGATACTTCGTGCCGTTCTCGTACATTCCTTTCCCTCCCTTCTCTTCCAGGTTGATTCCGGCCCCCGCCGACGATAGCGGGGCCGCCGTTGATCCAGGCCTCGCGGCCTCGAAAAAATTGTGGTTCTCCCCGATCCGGGCGCGGATGGCGCCCATCTCTTCCACGCTCGCATGGCCATCCAGGCCCGGACCCGGTCGACCGTCCTGAGCCTCGGCGAGGCTCCCTGGCGCAACCTCCCCACCAGCGACCGGTTGCCCGCCGCCTCCGCCCCCAGCAACGAGGCCTTGGCGCCCGTCACCTCAAGAAACGCCTCCACCTCGCGCCGGAAGCCCGGGCCCAGCGGGGCAAGGCCCATGAAGACCAGGACACGGTCCGCCGTCCCGAGCCGCACCGAGCGTCCACGCTCCTGCGAGAACACGAAACCGGGGTCGCCCAGGACCTCGGCGCCGAAGCGCCGGGCGCTCACTCCGTGGCGCTCCCGCCAGGCCGCGACGGCGCGGCGCAGAAGGTCGTCCAGAGAGGTGCCGGGGTGGAGGTCAAGCGCTGCCATGCGTCCCAACATAGGCCAGGAATTTGCGCTTGACAATAGGTTTTGGTCGTGTATAGCCTACGGATAACGGGCACCAGCGCGTGGCCGTGCGTTAATCTGCGCTGCAATGTGGTAAATTTTTTTTCCGGGCGCTGCTGGCGGCTAGCCCATGAAAGGAAACGGATGAATCCTGACAACACGACCGAAAGGGAGGCGGTCCGGCGCGACCCGCTCCGGCTGAGGCTCAAGGACCTGCTCCGCCGAAACGATCTCACCCTCGCTGCCGCATCCCTGGCCATCGGCCGCAACAAGACCTATCTGCAGCAGTACGTCGACCGGGGCATCCCGGCGGTGCTCGGCTACCGCGACAGCGAGGTGCTAGGCGAGATGCTCGGCTGCGACCCCTCGGAACTCCGCCACGACGTCGTGCCGAAACGCAGGCCCATGAAGCGCAAGCCTCCGCGGATGCCGGCCAAGCTTCCCGGCGCGCCGGTAGCGGTCATCCCGGAGGTTACCGTGGAGGTTTCCGCCGGAGCCGGAACGTTCGCCGAGGAGTTCGTCTCCGAGACCGCCCTCTGGGAGTGGCCGGAGAACATGATCCGCCACGAGGCCGGCGCCGAGCCCGAAAACCTCCGCATCCTGAGGGTCCGGGGCAACTCCATGGAGCCGGAGTTGAGCGACGGCGACCGGATCGTCGTCGACGTCTCGCGCCGGCTCCCGGCCACGGGCGAAACCTTCGTGCTGTGGGACGGCATCGGGTTGGTGGTGAAGCGCGTCGAGGTCGTGCGTGCCGATGCCGCCGCTGACGACGACCCGGCCCGCCTGAGGCTGATCTCCGCCAACCCCGACTATGCTCCGTACTCTTGCCTCGCCCAGGACGCACACATCCTCGGCAAGGTGTTGTGGGCGGTAAGGAGGACGTGACCTTCCGATCTTTCCTCGA
>JAPOQB010000078.1 GCA_026710965.1 Deltaproteobacteria bacterium
AAAAACTGAGCCTCGAAGGAACATAAATTGAGCAGGCCAACCGTAATCGATGCCGACGGGCACGTGCAAGAGAAGTATATTCGCTGGGAGGACTACCTGGAAGAGCCTTTCCGCTCCCAGGCGCCGCGGGTGGTGAAGGACAACCGTGGGGTAGACTTCCTGATGGTGGAAGGGAAGCTCTGGCCCAAGCCCTCCGGACCGGGTGTGGGCAACGTCGGCGCGGGTTACAGCCGCCGCCCCCAGGCCACGACCGGCATGGAAGACCCGGTGCAGCGCCTTAAGGACATGGACCTGGAAGGGATCGACACCGCGGTGCTGTTCGGCACCAATGTCTTTCTGAGCCTGGCCTACTACGAGGACACCGACAACGCCTGCGCCCTGGCCCGGGCCTACAACAACTGGCTGGCGGAATATTGCAGCCGGGACAGGGACCGTCTCAAGGGGGTGGCCCTGGTGCCGATCCAGGAGCCCGCGGAGGCCGCCCAGGAGCTCCGGCGTTGCGTCACCGAGTTGGGCTTCGTGGCCGCGGGCACGCCGGCGCACTCCACTACGGGCGGTAACCTGGACAATCCCGCGCTACGGCCGTTCTTCGCCGCGGCGGAGGAACTGGACGTGCCCGTGTGCATCCACGTGGGCGCGGGACGGCCGGCGGCGGGCACGGAACGCTCCACCAACCCGTTCTTCAACCACGTGCTCACCCACCCGTTCGAGCAGATGATCGGCGCCCTGTGCATCGTTGCGGGCGGGATCCTCGAAGAGTACCCGAAACTCCGGGTGGCCTTTCTCGAAGCCGGCGCGGGCTGGGTCCCCTACTGGATCGAGCGCATGGACGAGCACTACGAGTACATGCAGCCGGCGGTGCCGTGGCTCAAGAAAACACCGGGCGAATACATGCGCGGCGAGCAGGTCTTCTACTCGTTCGAGCCGGACGAGCAGACGCTGCCCTTCGTGCTCGACTTCGTGGGACACGAACGGCTGGTGTTCGCGTCCGACTACAATCACGGCGACTGCAAGTTCCCTTACACGGTAAGCTCCATGCTAGAGCGCAAGGACCTTCCGGAAGGAGCCATGAACCGGATCATGAGCGAGAACGCGCGGCGCCTCTATCGCCTTTAGACCGGTCGGGGTACGGGGCCGGCCTCAACGCTCGGAGTCATCATGCAAGGCAACAAGGTCTGTATCCCGGCGCCGCACAAGCTGTCGGTGGGGCGGGACGTGCTGGAGGAGGCCGGCTGTGAGCTGGTGCTGGGGAAGGACCAGGACGAGTTTCCCAAGCACCGCTACACGGAAGACGAGTTGGTGGCGCTGATAGGCGACAGCGACGCCGTCTGGGCGGCCCAGCGGGACTTCATCAGCGGCGCGGTGCTGGCCCGCTGCCCGAAGCTGAGAGGGGTGATCAAGGCCGCCATCGGCTACGAGACCATCGACGTGGACTCGGCCACCGAGCTGGGCATCCTGGTGTGCAACAGCCCGGCGCGGGAGAACTTCACCGGCGTGGCCGAGGCTACCGTCGGGCTCATGTCCATGCTGTTCAAGCGGCTCGTGCACAACCAGCAGCTCCTGCGCGAGGGCGGCTGGAAGCGCAACGAACACCGGGGCAACCTGATGGTGGGCCGTACCGTCGGCATCGTCGGTATCGGACGGGTGGGCAAGGAGGTGGCCAAGCGGCTGGTCCCCTGGGAGATGCGGCTCATCGGCTGCGATCCTTACATCACCCAGGAGTCGGTGCAGCACCTGGGGGTGGAGCTGGTGTCGCTGGACACGGTGCTCCAGGAATCCGACCTCGTGACCCTGCATACGCCGCTCACGGAAGAGACGCGCGGGCTCATCACCCTCACCGAGCTGAAAAAGATGAAACCCACCGCCTACCTGGTGAACACGTGCCGCGGCGGGGTGGTCAAGCAGGAGGATCTGGTGCAGGCGCTGAACGAGGGCGTCATCGCCGGCGCGGCCGTGGACGTGTTCGAGGAAGAGCCGCTGCCGATGTCGGATCCTATCCGGCAAGTGGACCCCGAGCGGCTGATCATGACTCCGCATATCATCGGCACCAACCCGCAGTCCCAGGTCTCGGGCGAGCGCATGGCGGCGGAGAGCATTCTCACGGTGCTGGCGGGCCAGGTGCCGGAGACGGTAGTGAACCCGGCGTGTGTGGATTCCTGGCGCGAACGATTCAGCGCCCCCTAACGGAGAACCGGAACCTTGGGCGCCCCGCTCCCGGGGGAACGAATGGTAGGGGCGACCCGCGGCCGCCCGGACTGCCGCTGCAACGACTCGAGGGAACCCCGGGCGGGGGCCACTCCACGCGCGCGAACAACCCCCCCCCGCCCGCCGCTCCCCCCCCCCCCCCCCCCCCTTGCCCCGCCAGCACCGTGAGAATGCTCTCCGCCGCCATGCGCTCGCCCGAGACCTGGGACT
>JAPOQB010000003.1 GCA_026710965.1 Deltaproteobacteria bacterium
AGAGCCACAACACCAGCCCGTTGAAAAAGAGGTCCACCACCAGGCCGCTGAAGGGATCGAGATCCCGGACGCCTCGATGAACCAGCGTTGCCGTAACGGCGAAGGCAAGGGAGGCCAGCAGGCCCAGGGCAACGGCGAGCATGTCCGGAATGAATCGCGCCCGTCACGGGCAGGGCCGTCACCCACGCTATTCGTGCGTTCCTTCTATGCCCAGCTTGCGTTCGATCTCGTCCTCCAGGGAAGTTCCCCGGCGAGCCTGGATGACGGAGTAGACCAGCGTCGCGACGATCATGAGAGCGATGGCCACGACCGTGGGGTGCACCAGCCAGCCCGCGCCGTAGGCGCTGGAGGAGATCCACAGGTAGTTCTCGACGATGGTCCCGAGCACCAGGCCCAGGACAAAGGGAGGCCGCGGCCACTGGAACAGCACCATGACGTAGCCCACGATGCCGAAGATGACCGTGACGATGATGTCGCTGAAGTTGTTGTGGGCCGCGAAGGCGCCCAGAAACACGAACATGAGCAGGAAGGGTATCAGCAGGTTACCCCGGACAAAGGTGAGCTTCACGAGCTGATTGAGGAACATGAAGCTGGCGCCCACGGTGATGATGTTGGCCACCACCAGGATCCACACCATGGCGAAAGTCACGTCCAGATGCTTGGTGAGCATCTCCGGACCGGGATTGAGGCCGACGATGAGAAACGCCCCCAGCAGAATCGCCATGGCGCTGCTGCCGGGAATGCCGAAGGCCACCGTGGGAATGAGGTTGCCCCCTTCGCGGGAATTGTTGGCCGCGCCGGGCCCCAGGACGCCGCGTACGTCGCCCTTGCCGAAGGTGCTCTTGTCCTTGGCCGACTGCACCGCGTGGCCGTAGGCCAGCCATTGCGAGACGCCGCCGCCCAGGCCGGGCAAGGCGCCGATGAACGCGCCGATGAAGCCGCAACGCATGGTCAGGCCGAAGTGGCGGAAGGTGTCCTTGACCCCTTCCATGACCCCCGTGATCTTCTCCACCTTGGCCTCGGCGATGCTGGTGCCGCGCACCGCCAGATCGATGATCTCCGGGATGGCGAAGAGTCCGACCACGACGGGGCCCAGACTCAGGCCATCCCAGAGATAAAGTGTGCCCAATGTGTAACGCAGCGTGCCGGTCTGGGGATCCACACCGATGGCTGCGAGCATAAGCCCGATGCCGCCACAGAGCAGCCCCTTGGTGAGGGACGACCCGCTCAGCGAGGCTATGAAGGTGATGCCCAGGATCGCCAGCATGAACAGCTCCGGGGAGCCGAAGAACAGCACCAGCGGGCGCATGATGGGAATGGCGAGGGCCAGGATGACGGCGCCTTCGAGGCCGGCCACCAGCGAGCTCATGAGCGCGGCGCCCATGGCCCGGCCGGCTTCCCCGTTCTTGGTCATGGGGTAGCCGTCCATGATGGTGGCCGCGGCCGTGCCTTCTCCCGGGATGCCGAAGAGGATCGAGGTGAGGTCACCGGTGGTGCCGGTGATGGCGTGCATGCCCAGGAGAAAGGCAAAGGCCGAGATCGGCTCCCCGATCTTGTAGGCGAATGGGAGCATCAGCGCGAGGGTGGCCAGGCCGCCCAGGCCGGGGAGAATCCCCACGATGAACCCCACCAGCGCCCCCAGGAGCAGGAAGCCGAAGGCCGGCCAGGCGAGGACGTGAAACAGTCCGTCTACGAAGGCGTCGAGCATCATGGCCTAGGAACTACCTCCCAAGGATCTCCCTGACGCCAGCCACCACTTCCTTGGGCTGGCCTACCACGTTCGTGGCCACCTTTTGCAGATCCTCGCCCCTCTTGAGCTGGAAGGGCACCATCCGCCCCTTCTCGGCCTCCGCCCCCAGCTTCGCGTCCCCCAGGGTCTTGGCGTAGGCGTCGCGCAGGATCTTCACGCGGTCCGCCGGCACACCCGGCGCCACCGCGAAAGGACGTCCGAAGTCACCGCTGGCGAAGATCACCGTGGCGATGGCACGAATGCCGTCCGGCGTATTGTATTGCTTCATCAGCTCGTGGATGGTGGGGGTATCCTTGAGCCTGGAATCCCGTTGTTGCCCAGTCTGAACCAGCGACCGTGCAAAGTTCTTCTTGTGCCAGGTCAGATAGGGTTCACGCCCGAAGAACGGCGGGATGGACAGGCCGCGGCACGACACCTCGTTCCGCTCCACCGCAAGGTCGATCTCGCTGCCGCCGGGGTAGCCCGAAACCAGCTTGAAGTTCGCTCCCACGGCCTTCTCCAGCACCTTGCCCAGGAGATAGCTGTTGCCGCTCGTGCCGGTGTTGCCCAGCTTGGCCGGGTCGTCCTTCATCTTGATCAGGTCATCGACGCTCTTGTACTTCGAGTCGCTGCGGCAGAAGAGCACGGAGTGGCTCACCTCCTGCGTGCCGATCCACTGGAACTTGGCCATGTCGAAGCGCACTTCCTTCCGTCCCACCACCTGATCGAGGTACAGGCCCGCCAAGGGCATGACGATGGCCGTGCCGTCCTGCTTGGCGATGTTGTAGACGTAGTTGGCGGCGATGAGGGAGCCGGCGCCGGGCATGTTCTGGACGATGATGTCGGGATTGCCCGGGATGTACTGGCCCATGTGCCGCGCGAACAGCCTGGCCCACCGGTCGTAGAACCCGCCCGGCGAGCAGCAGACCAGAATACGGATGGTCTTGCCTTCGTAGAAGTCCTTCGCCGCCGACGATCCGGCGAAGCTCATGACTATGAACCCGGCCAGCAGCAGCACGAGAAAAATTCGACCGATCGCTCGCTTCATTGCACACCTCCGTGTTTGGAACCGGGGGCCCCGCGCCACACAAACGGGTGCGGGGTTACGACTCGCCCCACTCGTGTCTATCCTATTCAATGCCCAGCCACTGAAACACCTGGCCCTCCGGAAACGGCAGCAACAGCGTCCGCTCGAACACCACGTAGTACGTGAGCCACGCCGAGGCCGTGAGGATCAGCGACATGGGCCAGCCTTCCTTCGACTGAATCTTCAGGTATCCGAAGGTCATGCCCGCCACGGTGATGGAAAAGCCCAGGAGCCAGATGCCGGCCATGAACCCCACGATCCAGGACAGGATGTTCGCGGTGCGCCTGACCGCCACGGCCCACTCGACGGTCTGCGTAAGCTGGAAGTCAGAGGGCGTGTTGGCCGAGGCGCTCTCGCTCTCCTCCTTCGGACCCCGAAGCTCCTCGACGATATTGAGGATCGCCAGGAGGAACATGGGAATGCCGATGGCCCAGGGGTAGAGCCGCGCCTGAAGGCGCCACTCCCCGGCCTCCCAGACCAGATAGCCGAAGAAGACCAGGACCAGGAAACTGAATGCCGTCCTGGGTGTCAATCGCACGAAAAGTCCCGTTGCCCGCTACTCGGTTAGTCCCAGCCGTAGAGCGCCTTGGCGTTGTCGCCCAGGAACTTGGCCTTGAAGTCGTCGGAAATGTCCGTTCGTTCCTTGATGGTCTTGGTCACGTTGGGGAAGATGCCGTCCCAGTGCGGGTAGTCGGAGGCGAACACGATGTTCTTGTCCCCGATCCGTTCGATGCCGTAGGGCAGGCTCTCCTCTTCGGGCTCGGCCGCGTAGTACCAGCTCCCCGCCTTCATGTACTCGCTGGGCATGGCCTTCAGCAGGGGCGCTTCCGACTGCCGGTGCTCGTACTCCTCGTCCATCCGGTCCATCCAGTAGGGCACCCAGCCGACGCCGCACTCCAGGAACGCGATGCGGAGCTTGGGGAACCGCTCGGGCACGCCGCCGTACATGAGCGCGGCACAGTCCAGCATGGTCTCGAAGGGACGGCCGATGGTGTGCTTGAACAGGAACGTGTCAAAGCGGTTCTCGCCCGCCGGACCCGAGCGCGAGTTGTGGATCAGCAGCGGCACGTTGAGCCGCTCCAGCTCCTCGTAGATGGGCCAGAAAAGCTCAAGTCCCAAGTGGTCCTTCATGCCGAAGGTGCCCACCGTGATCCCCACCACGCCGAGCTTGGTCACCGCGCGGTTGATCTCCGCGACGGCCGCGGGAACGTCCTGGAAAGGTGCCACGCCGACGCCCTTGAGCCGTTCCGGCGCTTCGCTGCACATGCTCGAGATCCAGTTGTTGTAGGCGCGCGCGAAGGCGCCCGCGTAGGCCTTCTCCGGCATGCGGTTGACGTGGAACGCGCCGGTGGGAAACAGCACTGACATCTCGATCCCCTCGGTGTCCATGTCGCGCAGGCGCGTGGGAACGTCGGTGATGTTCATTCCCAGGGTGCCGAACATGCTCGAGTCCCACTCGTCCGACGGCAGCAGCGAGCCCTCCCGCTTGTTCCAGGGGTCCTCCATGTGGGCGCGGATGTCCGCGTCCCGGTCCCTGACGTGTCCGTCGGCATCAATGATCTTGGCATTCTCACTCATAACGGCCTCCTTAAGGGTTTATTGCGAGAACCGCACCTGCGCCGGGTTCAGCGCGCCGTGCTTGGACTTGTTGGCGGTGATGTCCAGGGCCTCCAGCATCTTGTCGATGCCTTCCAGCTTGTGGGTGATCATGGGGTCGATGTTGATGCGCTTCTGCGCCACCAGACGCGCGGCCAGGGTCATCTCCCCGGGATGGGCCAGCTCCGGCGGGAACATATAGGTGACCCGCTTGGCCCGGAGGTAGTTGAAGTCCAGGGTCACCGGCTCGTGGAAATGCGGGATGCTGAGCACCTTGCCCCCGACCGCCACGCACGCCACCGCCTCCGACACGGTGGCGCCGCCGGACAGTCCCATCTGCGGGCTGCCGCTGGCCGCCTCGATGACGAAGGGGATGCCCTTGCCGTGGCTCAGGTCCATGACCGCGTCGACGACGTTCTCCTTGGAAGCGTCGATGGTGACGTCGATCCCCAACTCTTTGGCCATCTCGAGAATCTCCGGCCTCATGTCGGTGCCGATGACCGTATCCGCTCCCGCGGCCTTGGCCGCCTGGGCCGAATTGAGCCCCATGACCCCCTGGCCCAGCACCAGCACCGTGTCTCCCAGTGTTATCCCCAGCACCTGGATGTTGTGCACGCAACTGGTGAGGGGCTGCAACGCCGACACCTCCCAGTCGCTGATGCCTTCGGGAATCTTGGCCAGCGCGTCCAACGGCACCGCCGCGTACTCGGAGAACAGGCCCGGGAAGTCCCGCCCGATGGTGCCGATCTCCGTATGCGTGGCGCCGACCCGGTCGCCCACCGCAAGCCCGTAGGCATTGTCCTTCTCGATATCGACGATCTCGGCGCAGAACTCGTGGCCGAACAACGGCTCGGGACCGTGGGCGAGCTTCTTCTTGACCTTGTCGTAGCTGTTGGAACGCTCGCCGTAGAAGAGCTGCACCTCGGTCACCGAGGGCTGCACCACCCGGGTCTTCAACACCGCCCAGCCGGGCCGGGAGTCCGGGTCCGGCAACTGCTCCAGCCGCATGTCCTTGAACGCGTGTGTCACCCAACCCCGCATGGCGCTTCCCTCCCTTAAGGACGTGACCCCTCTTCTCTCTCAACAGGCGAGTCCGAATCGAGCGGATCGGAGCGGTCGTGTCCGGTTCAGCGCAATGCAGCCAAACACATCTGAATGGCTGCTTCCGCTGACTAATAATGAAAGCCCGGGAATTTTGCAAGGCGAAACGGGCCGGCTCCCGCCTGTGGACGGCACGGCTTGCATGTTGGCGGGCCGCGTTCTATGATTAGCGATCCCGGGCGTCAGTCCTCCCGCGAACGCTCTTCACACACAATGGCGGTGTAGCTCAGTTGGTCAGAGCACGCGGCTCATATCCGCGGCGTCGCTGGTTCAAGTCCAGCCACCGCCACCATTCATCCCCCCTTATGTCCCGCAATTCATCCCCCTTCTGGCCCGCTACTGCACGGGCTCACGAGGCTTTGCGTGACGCCGGCGGCGCGTCCACGTGCACGGTCACGATATCGGTATCGTGGTACTGCTGATGATGGACCCTGGAAGCGATGTGCCGCAGGAGCCGAAGCGAGATCTCCCGTTCGTCCGGCGCCTCGACCGGGCCCGCTCCGAGCAGTGCGATGCGGTCCTGGATGTTCTCGGCGCCGGCGGAGGCGACGAACTCCAGCAGCGCCCCGCTGCCTTGCTTGCGGGCCGTCAGCCACAGCCGGCGCTTTTCCCGGTCCTCCACCTCTTCGTCCTGCCGCATGAGGGTGAGCAGCGTCTCCTCGCCGGCGGCGTCGAGACGATCGGCCATGGCCTTCCCCCAGCCGCCGCGTGAAGCAAAGGCGGCGAGGAATTCCTGAAGCTTCGGCAGCGCCTCCACACCAAACTCCACCTCCAGGCGACTCGCCCTGGGCGCGGTCAACTCCACGAACAGAGTCATGAGGATGGCCACCAACCCGCCCGCGGTCATGCCGTTCTGCAGCAGCCCGCCGGCGAAATCGGCGAAATACTCCGGGAAGATGACCCCGTTCTGGAAGCCGACGCCGGCCCAGAAAGACACGCCCACCACCAGCCCGGTGCGGTAGTCGAGCTCGTCGTGGACCACCACCTTCATGCCGACCACGAACAGCATGGACAGCAGCACGGTGGCGTAGGCGGCGACCACGGGCGCCGGGATCGCCAGAATGACCGCCATGAACTTGGGCAGGAACGCCAAGGCGATGAATATCACTCCGATGGCGACGCCGACGCTACGGGACGCCACCCCGGTGAGCTCGGTTACCGAAATGGTCGTCGAATACGTCGTGTTGGGCACCGTCCCGGCGAGGCCGGACAACAGGTTGCCGACGCCGTCGGCCCCCACCGCGCCCTCCACCGCGCGGAAATCCACCGCCCGGGTCCCGCGCCAGGATACGCGCTGGATGGCCACCGCATCGCCGATGGTCTCGATGGCGCCCACCAAGGTCACGAAGACGAACGCCGGAAGAAGCGACCAGAAGACCGCTCCGAAAC
>JAPOQB010000059.1 GCA_026710965.1 Deltaproteobacteria bacterium
GGCCGTGGACGAGGCCATCGCCGCTCTGACCGCTGCGGATCAGGCCGAGGCCATGTCCACGGCGGCATACACCGCAGCCGCTGCCGCGCTGAGCGCCGCGCAAACCGCGGTGGCCAATGCGGACGCCGATACGTTGGCCGATGCGAGCGCCGCGCTGGCAGCAGCGTTGGCGGATGCAGCAACCGCCGCGGCGGACTTGGGCGTCAAGACGCAGGCGGTTACCGATGCCACCGCCGCCCTTGAAGCCGCTAGGACCACTCTCGCCAGCGTGGATCCTACCCATGTGTCGCTGCAGGCCGCAACCGCGGCTCTGGAGCGAGCGCAGACGGAAGCCAACAATCAGGCCGAGGCGATCAAAGCTCTGCAGAAGCAGATCGCGGATCTTCAAAAGGCCGAGCAGGACCGTATGGACGCGGCCAACAGGATGGCCGAGGAAGAGCGGATGAAGGAGATGACCGCGACGGGCAAGGCCATTTACGGCGCGCTCGGGGCAGCCCCGCTCGGGAAGCTAGACGCAGATACGGATCCGATTTTGACATCCACGAGCCTCACCTTGGCGGCCAGCACCGCCGTTACCGATTTGACTATCCCCCCGATGGACGCAGGCGACCCCGCGAGTACGCTGGGCGGCTGGAGTGGCATGAATTATGTCGAGGACGACACGAGCACAAAGCAATCGGACCGTGCCCTCGTCTATACCAATTTGAGTCTCCCCAAGCCGGTAGCGTGGGCCGATTCCGAGTATGGCGACACTGCCCCTACCTTTGGCGATACGGCAGACGCTCGCGCCAAGTCCTCGCGTTTCCCGAGTTCAATCGGGACCAGGACTTATTCCGAAGTTGGCGACCCCCAGGTTCAGCTACCCGGCACCTATGACGGGGCAAGCGGCCTTTACCTCTGTACGGGTGCATGCACGGTCACGTATACTTCTGCCGGACCGACGTTCTCCACCGGCTGGTCTTTCAATCCCGCCGATAACGCAATGGTACAGCCCGCCGATGACGCTTATCTGTACTTCGGCTGGTGGGTGCAAACGAACGATGGCGATCCGACGCACGCCAGCGCGTTCTTTGGTGTTGTTGGAACGGACGGCGACGCCGCCACCGCTGGGGCCGCCGACACCCTCTCCGGCACCGCAACGTATGGTGGCAAAGCAGTCGGCAAGTACGCGATCAACAATGTGCTTGCGGGCAACGCGGAAGGCGGACACTTCACGGCGGATGCCACCCTGACCGCAAAGTTCACCTCCGGTGCTGACGGCGATACCATCACGGGCACGATCAACAATTTTATGGCTGGTGGTGAGGCGAAAGCGTGGAGCGTGTCTCTGACCGAAGGAACAATCGCAAGCGGCGGCGACTTTGGAGTCGGCGGGATGACCGAATGGTCAATTGGCGGCAACAAAGCCGCCAAGGCGGGTTCGTATAGCGGCCAACTCTACAACGCCACTGACGACTCCGACGAAGTTCCTGCCCAAGCGCTGGGCAGCTTCCATGCCGAATATTCCGGATTGGGCCGTATGGTCGGTGCCTTCGGAGCCGACAAGCAATAACCCCGTGGGGACCCCGGTCTTGGCCTACGCCATTCCTTCGCTGCCCCGGCATCCTACCAAGACTTGCTGAGGTGCTTTGATCCGGGGTCCTCACTTCCGAATAGCGTTATGAGAGCAACAGCGCCGATGAATATCGGCGCTGTTGTTGTTTTCTGGGGAGCCGCGTCAACAGGAAGAGGCGAGAAAGGCATGGCCAGGAAGAGCGGTATATCACGAAGGCTCAGCGGCTGAACCTTGACCGCCCGCGAGGCGGGCTTCGCGGCCACCGTGATCTCCTGCCCGGTGAAGGGCGACATCATCTTGCGCGCCTTTGTCGCGGGCTTGCGCACCACCTTGATCTTCAGCAGGTCCGGAAGCGTGAACGTTCCCACCGCGCGTCTTTTGACGTGACGCTCGATGACCGCTCCGAGCTGGTCCAGCACTGAGGCCACGTCCTTCCTTTGGAGTCCAGTCGATTCGGACAGGGCGTCCAGGAGCTGTGTCTTGGTCATGGTCTCTTTGAGCGCCGTGATCCTGCGACTTGCGGTTGCCGCCATCCCGTGTGTCTCCTTCCGTTGATTGCAGCCATTGTGGAATAGGGCATCTCAAGGTAGCCGACCGGCCGTTGAAAAGCGAGTCGTTTCCCACGGCCCAGACCCGGGCAGCGGCGATGTGCGTATGCGGCGCCGTTGAAACCAGCCGGCGCGAACGGGCGGGTCGACGCGCGGTTCCGCCGGTCCCGTCCGGCTGTTGTTCGATCAGGTCTTCTCGTACATGCCCCGGCCGGTGCGCCTGATCCGGCCTTCCTTGGACCACCGCGCGACCACCTGCCGGAGGTAGGACCGACTCTTCCC
>JAPOQB010000002.1 GCA_026710965.1 Deltaproteobacteria bacterium
GAGATCGACATCAAGACCCTCACCGAAATGGCCGAGAAGTGCGAGAAGAACGTGAGGAACCACGTCGACAGCTACACGCTCCCCGGCGGCAAGCGCCTGTTCCTCCTCGGCGAAGGCCGCCTCGTGAATCTGGCCGCCGCCGAAGGCCATCCCGCCTCGGTCATGGACATGAGCTTCGCCACCCAGGCCCTGGCCTCCGAGTGGGCCGTCCAGCAGCGGGACAACCTCTCACCCCAAGTCTACGACGTCCCCCAGGCCGTGGAAGAATGGGTCGCCGGCATCAAGCTCGCCACCATGGGCATCCAGATGGACAAGCTCACCCGCGAGCAGAAGAAGTACCTGTCGTCGTGGGAGATGGGGACCTGACGACCGGTCCGCCCCGGACTAGAAGGGAAGATCAAACCTATGGGCTAGGACAGGAAGGGAAGCCGGTATAGAGATGATTGATCAATTAACGGGAATCGCCGTCCCAGAGTGGTTGATTGAACTTTCACCGACCACGATGAGAAAAGGAAGATTTCCGCTCAACAAACTGCTGCGTAATTCGCTCTATTACCCTTGTTCGGCCTTCGACGGCGATCCTGTCAAGCATCTTGCAGGCAACGTCCTCAGCTTTGTCTATGCGGATCACGGTTATGGCCGGGACGAGTTCTTGGCCGAGTTGGAGAACCGGGGATTCGACAACTACGATCCTCTGTCAACTCCTCGTTCAGTGGAGCCACAGGAGTTGAGGCCTGCGGGTGTGGATTGGCGGGAGCCATTTTACTGTATCTGGTCTGTGTTTCAACGGCGAGAAGGTTGCGACCCCAATCATGGGCCGAGCCGTTTCAGTCTTCTCTACATCTGCGGGGAAGCGGTAGAGACGTTTCGAGCCCTTTACGTCGAAACCGGCGTGGCGCCGAAAGCTGTCGCTGTGATTCAGCCCAGTTCAGATATCATCAAGGATCCGACAGGAGAATTCGCCAAGGATGTCCTCCAATACAACCTAGGCGGGCGGCCCGAAATCTTGTTGTACGGAGGCTATTTGGAATGTGAGGCGTACCCAGCGGCGTGCTGGCCGGGCTACCCCATGAACTTGTGCTTCTATCGAAGGTACCCTTATGGAGGAAGCCGCGGTTGCGTTGGCATTTGGTCGCGACGACCTCCATCAGAAGGCTGAGCGCCTTCGACTGGGTTTCCGCGACCTGTCTGTGGTAGCCAAGCCACTACCTCGCGTCAAACGCTCAAACTGACACGGACGTGCCTCCGTCTGATTCGCCTAGTAGAAAGCCGCAACGGTGTGGCAGTTTTGGCGCAGAAGATGCTCGTGATCCCGACGAACGTTAGGGTGAAAGTCATTGACGACGATGGTGAACGGCGAGCGCAGAGCACATTTCTGCAAGCCGCTGGCGAAGGCTGAGCGGCTTCAAGATCGTTACGCTATGTCCCCAAGTCACGAGATGCCAGCAGATTTCCTCCACACCCCCCGCTCCAAAGTGCACCGTCAGAGAACCATCGCCGTTCTCGGCGACGGTCTGGCTTGGATGGAATTGAAATGCTTTGGCGTCCGGCGCCGCGTCCGCATCGAAGCGGAGCACTACATCAACTGGATTCTCCTGAAAGGTGCCGAATGAACGCTGGGCGTAGCGCCTCAGGTCGAACGCCGGATCGCGTTCGAATGTTTCATCAGTAACCCTGGCCTGGGTCACGTTCGCGAGGCGCCAGAGCATGGGGTCCTTTCCCCTATCCGTCCGCCCCACCAGGAACGCGCGGTTGCCGTAGAGTACGCCGTAAGGCCGCACCCGCCGCCGCACCCACCGTTCCGATCCTCGAGAGAGGTAGTCGAACTCGACCTTGTGGTGTGCCGCGATTGCACTCCGCAGGAGCGAGAGCAGTCCGTCTTCGAGGCGTTCTCTCGGGCCGGCGCGCATGGCGAGCCCCTCCACCTCCATGAAGCTGGCGAGGGCGATGTCGAACTCTTCGCGGGAGTGGCGGCGCGATGCTGCCCGCAGCTTGACCGCGAGATCCCGGAGCCTGCTGGCACGTTCCGCAAGCCCGGCCCGGTCCAAACTTCCCACAGTGACTTCGAGGTCAGCCAACTCCTCGGGCGAGACCTGGACAAAGGGGTGCAGAGTGGGTGAACAAAGCCGCCAGTGAATTCGCCGGTCACCGTTGTCCGTGTCCACTGTCTCCAGCGGCCCGAAGGTAGCCTCGACGGCATCTCGCATCCGCTCCGCAGTACGCCGGCTGACGGAGAATTCCTCCTCAATGTCGGCAAGGGTCACGCCACGGTGGCTTCCTTGAAGCCGGATGGCCAAGCGGAGGAGTCCTGACAAGCGTTCGTAGCGCATTCTCTAGTCAACTAGGGATCGGAGACAATCCCCTCCGTCACGCTCGAAACCGCCTCCCTCGACGACACAGTAACGCCAACGAGGAGTTTGCCCATCCTCAGACCGATTTCCTACGATGAATAGATACTCGACGTTGTCTGCCTCTGGACATGCTCGTTTAACTTTGCGGCCCATTTCAAATAGCTTTCGGAGTTTCTCGTCTAGCCAATCTTTCGTCTTCGGGGTTGTCTTGCAGTCGTCACGGTAGTCGTAGAAGATCAGGACCTTCAGTGGCGAACGGAACATGAGAAGTTTCCACATCTCCGTTTCAACGTCTTCCCCGTTCTCATGCTCAACGATCACACGCAGGCAATCTGGATATGGTCCCCCACCTTTGGGACGGTAGATGTACGAGTCTTCCTGCTCTTCGTAGTAGACGGCATCCAGAGTGTACCACTCCCTCCCCATCCCTAGGGATGGGCACAGCCTTGTCGCTAGACGTCTGAGAAAAGATTGCTCACAGGGAGTTTCCTTTTTCGCGAGCATATATTCCGTCCATGGTTTGTTGTGCTCGTAGGCACGCAAAATGTCATCCTGTCTAATTGGCAACTCCTCGCGCCACTGTTCGGCAAACGCCTTGCAGAAGTCCTCGGCAGAAACTTTCTTCATGTCGTCGGTCCTTTCCATCGCCTTGAATTCTCCTTTTTTGCCATGCGGTCTACTTTCGGTAACACCTTCGTCCTACACCGTAAAGCCAACTCTTCGTGGGTGGAGCGGCTTAGCCTCACACTCCCCCCACAGCATTCTCTTCAACGCCTGCGAGTCCCCCAAGCAGCCCAGAATCTCCGCCCTTCGCCGCACGACGGGAAAGTCGCCCAGGGCCAGGTTCGGAAGGCTTGCGATCCCCGCGGGAGCCTCGATGCCGAAATAGACACGGAACGCCGCCTTTGCCTGTTCGGACGAAAGGAAGCCGAGCGTGATCTTGAAGGTGAACCGCCGCAGGGTGGCCGGGTCGAGGCGCTCGCCGAAGTTGGTGGTGCAGGCGAACGGAAGCGGGTGGCTTTCCATCCAGGTCAGCATTTCGTTGACTTGACTGACCTCCCAACTCTGTTGCGCGAGGCGCCGGTCGATGAGCAGGGAATCGGCCTCATCAAAGACCAGGAAAGCCTCGGCGTCGCGTGCCTCGGCGAAGGCTTCGGCAACCTGTTTCTCGGTTCCTCCAACCCACATCGACATCAGATCGGATGCGCGTTTCTGCATGATCTCGAACCCGAGCCTGTCGGCCAGATGGCGGACGTATGCACTCTTGCCCGTGCCGGGCGGTCCTTGCAGGCACAGGGAGAAGCAGCGTGCACCGCTTCCGGCGACGCGGTCGGCGAGTTGCACCGGGTCCATGTCGGCCCGGATCAACGCAGGATCGAAATTGTGTGGCGTCGGCTGGGTTGGCGCCGTGCGGCCCGACATCACGTCCGCAAGGGCGCGAACGCCGCGGCGCACGCCTCCAATTGTGCCGCCGCCCAACCGCGCGGCCGCAGTCACCCCCGACGCCACACCCGGAGTCACGTCGAACTCCCGAGCGAGGGCATTCGCGTCCTCTTCGGTCGACTCGATCCCGTGACGCGCGAGATGCCGCGCCCAGATACGCGCGCGCACCTTCGGCGGTGGTTTGCGAAGTTCCAGAGCGAACATCATGCGGCGCAGGAGAACCTGACTGGTCTGGCGGGCCGCGTTCGAGGTCCACAGGATCGGCACCGGCGTCTCTTCCAGGAGTCGGTTCATGAACACCTTCGAGCCTTCAGCCGGAAGGCCGGCGAAACCACGGGAACCGAACAGTGCCGCGACCAGCGTTCCCTGGGAAGAGAGCAGATCCTCCATCTCGTCAAAGAGCAGGAGGGATCGACTGTCTCCGGCAAGCAGGCGTTGTGCGAACCGGAGTTCCCGCATCCTCTCTTGGCGGGAAGGCTCGCTGCCGGAGGCATCCGATTCGCCGACCACGTAGAGCGGCGCTTCGAGTCTGGCCGCCAGGGTCTTGCAGAACTCCGTCTTGCCGGTTCCCGGCGGCCCGTGGACGAGCACGTTGACGCCCCTCTTGTCGCTCCGTAACGCCCCGCTCAGAATCCGTTCGAGATGATCGCGGTCACTGGCGACGTGGTCGAAATCGGACCAGTGCAATTCGCCGGCGCCAGCTTGGTCGAGCAGCAGGCGCTGCACATCGCAACCGGCCTCTTGCGGAAGCCAGTGAAGTCGGGTTAACCGATCGAGGATTGTCACATCTCCGTCGTCGTCGATGGACATAAGCCCGGAAGTCACCAGAGGCGCGTCTGGCGCGAACCGGCCATAGACCTTGCCGGACGACAGGCCAAGCACGCGCGGAAGCATCGGGTTCCCCAACCTGAAGGTGCTCCTGTTCCATTCCCTCGCGTCGCCTATCTCGTCGACCAACGAACCGACAAGGGAGTCCAACTGGCGGCGCAACTCCAGTTCCAAGACCGCCGTGTCGGTCCGGGAAAGACGCGTGGCCTTTGCCAGACGCCTGACACGCCGCGCTGTCCGATCCGGGCGTGCCGGGCTAGCCGCTGCCAGGGTGTTCCTCAAGACCTCTCCCAGGCGCTGCCACTCCGGCGTCGGCACTTCCTGGTCTATCGGTCTCCGTTGTGCCGCGCCTTCCGCGACGGCGCCCGGGCTTGTCGGGTAGCGAAACCCCAGTTCCTCATCATGAAACTGCAGCCACTGGGCCAAGTGCGGTGCCTTGTCATCGCAGCCGCGAAGGCGCGAGACGACGTTCGACACATAGAAGAGGACGAGACGGCGTTCATAGGCGGAATGCATGACATCTCCTCATTCGGGACTTCAATGAGGGAACTATACCAATGCCATGCGTCAGTTTCGGACGTACCCCGCTCATGCACACGGGGTTTCTTCTGACCCGCGTCTGATGTTCACGCTCAGCGTTTCGGCGACGCCCGTGTCGTCCTCGAAGACATCCTGCACCGCGACTCCGACAAACAGCGTGCCGGGTATGCTGTCGCGGCCCGTACCTCGCTCGCCCTGGACGGATCCGCCACCGTCGCGTGTCCGTCCGTCGGACCGCTTGCGTCGCCGGCGCTGGCTTTACTGCTTACGGGCTGGCGCACCGCCCGTCGCACTTCGTTCCGCACCACTGCGGGCACCACCACGGACGCCGCCGGTAGCGTACTCTGCACGACTCCCTGCAACTCCGTTCGCACCAACAGCTCAGTCGCCGCTCAGGCTCCCGGCGAATGCATGACCGCTAGCGCTGCCCAATCGTTTGGGACGCGGAATGCGGGATGGACAACGCCCTGCGGCGTTTTGTTCTCACACCCCACGCATCGCCGATGCAGGGGGCGCGGTGGCTGCCCATGTCCGCAATTGGTTGCCTATGCAAGTTTTCAGTGCGTTGTGGGGCTGAGCACCGATCGCAACCGCCTCGTGTTAGGGCCACGTCTATGGCATTTCCTGCGCGCCACCGATCAGTGGCATGGACGGGCCCGCCACGTGATGGCACCCCTTCAACGGCGGCCGCCTCATTCGCCCTTCGCGCCGCTCGCGGTATGCTGGTCCCGGCGGTCCGAACGGCGTCGGGATTCGTGGCAAGCTGAACCCGAGCAGCTCCAATTCGTGACAGAGTTCAGCAACAAGAACGGCGAATTGCGATGGCGGAAACCAACGACAAGACCCTCAGCAAGCACATCCGCGTGTCCACTGAGCAATGGGAACGCATCGAGCGGGCCTCCCAAGGTAGTGCCCTGACGGCCAATCAGCTCGTGATCGAGCTCGCCATCGAGGCTCTCGACCAGCGGGAATTGCCCGGCACCGAAGCGGAAATCAAGGTCGCGCGGGCCTCTCTGTTCGCCGCCCAGGCCATCGCCCGCAAACTCATTGCAGACGGACGCGAACACGAGGTTCAGGAGATCCGCGAATTCATTTCGACGATCGTTCCCGATCCCGATTTCGAAGTCTCCGAATCAGATCAGGCTAGCAAGCCCGTTGACCACACTGAAGACAGCTCTTCGTAGACTTCGCCACAGCCCGAACCGACAGCACGCTTGACGAGCCACACCCCGTTAGCTGACAGCCACGGCACGCGCTACGGCGGCATGGAAACATCCGCCACGCATACCGAAATCAAGCGCGCTTCCCGGTCGTCGAGCAATTGCTCGATCCTCACGCTGATGTCCTCTGCCGTCTCCGGTGTCCAACCCGAGCACTTCGTCGGCCGGCACTTCTCCGTATCGCCGAACCAGAAAACTAGATAGATGCCGTACCCCGCGGCCCCGGGGTCCCGTGTGTATTTTGCGATCAGCTGGCTTCGGACCGCAGTCCAGAGATCGCGGTGGCAGCTTCGCTTGATCTCCACCGGGACGTTGAAGCCTCCGAAGCTGACGCGGATATCAGACCTGTTGTCTTCGGCGTAGACGCCCTCCGGTTGCGCATCGATTCCCAACCGCCCAAGCCGTTCCTGCAGATCTGACAGCAACGCATCCCGGCACGCGTCCTCAGGCTTCGGATCCGTCGGGCGGTTGTGGTGATCGACGTTCCAGTGCTGGCGCCAGTCCGACGTGCTTCCGTCTCGAATCTTGAGGGAGAGGTGCGTCAGTTCATCGAATACGAGCGCGGCGAGGTCGCCCGCGTTCGCCGGAGACCCGTTGTTGAGCGTCCGGACTACCTGCCCGATGGCGCCGTACCGGTATTCGCGCTCCCGGCGTTTCCGAGCCTGACTTTCTCTAGCTTCTGCCATCGTGGGCGACCAAGGCTTCGCATCGGGCGCTCTCGAAAGCGCATCGAGAGCCTCCGTGGCGGCCACACTCGGCTCGTCGCCGAGCGTCTCGATCATCTGGGATGTGCTCCAAAACGCTCTTTCCGACAAACCGACACGCCTCAACGCCGCTCCAAGCGCGACAACGAACGGTTCGAAATCGTGGGCGGCGAACCGACGGGTGAAGTCTCTCGGAAAGTGCGCGGCAGCCACGAACCTGGCCAGCCACTTCAGGCACTGCTCGTCGTTCGCCATAGCCCGAAATTTTTCGCGGTAGCGTTCCGGCTCCAGGAGGTATCCCACCGTCAGCCAGCAGCCTCGTTCTCCCGGTGTCTGATCGGTTCTCTCGAGCCGTTCCCCGACCACGCGGCCCACCTCCGACCAGTCGCAATTCCTCAATGCAGCGTACAACGACCAGCAAAGCGCAGTCAGGGCGCCGTCTGTCTTAGCCGTCGGGAAGCTCTCAAGAACGGGAAGAGACGCTATCGCAGCGACCCCACGGTGGTCTTCAGCAACCGCGAGCTCGCGGATTTCGATCGCTGGCTGCACTCCCGTCTCGAGCTTACCGGCCGCGCTCCGGGAGACCACGTCGGTAACCAGCGCCGGATCCTCGCGAAGCAGGTCACGGAACCACTTCGGCCGGTACACGTCGCCTCCAGAGGTGCTGTCCGGGTCGATGACCTGGCGTGGAAGCATATAGACAATCGTGACCGCCAGACGGATCTGGCTTTCGCCAAGGTCGCCTATCGCGAGCCGCCCCGAATGCTCCAGGCTGTGCAGTCCGGCGATGAAAGGCAGCACCGGCCATTCGATCCAGTTCGCGTCAAACAGCCGAACCGTGTGGTCGCAGCTTGGCAGGTCGTCTCGGGTGACGGTCCCTTCGATCCCCACCATCAGGAGTTCGATCAGATCGATGCGGCCGCCAATAAGATCGCCCAGACGTTCCCAGGGGGTCTTCCCTGCGGCCTCTTCGCCAATATCCAGATAAACTTCGGCTGCTTGGCGCAGCAGTTGAGGTGGGCCGCCCCCCGCACGCAACGCCTGCGCCTCCGCCGTTATTCGCGCCTGCCAGGCCTTTTGGTCATCGGTATCCGTCGGCGACTCCAGTATCTCCGCGTGCTCGGACTGGATCACCCGAGACAACGGGGGACTCCCCATTTCGTCGAATTGTTGCAGCAACGATTCGTCAGCCGCCAGAGCCGCGCGGGTCGCTTCCACAGTCAGCCCGCCAGCACGAGACCCATCGTCAACGCAGTCAACGAGCTCCCCCAGATAGAAGGACGCCGCCCTCCCGTCTTCCGCGCCCAGCGCCATTTCCAGGCACCAGCGACCGTAGTCGAACGGCCGAGCCCCAAAGTACCGGCGATCAACTAGACCCGCACATTCGTCTCCCCTCTGCAGACAGGTCTCGACGCCATAGACGATGAGGTCCTTCAGCGCCTCCCGATTCCATTCCAGATCAAGCCTGACGCTTAGTTTTTCTCCCTCCGGCACGCAGAGCCGTGGATCCGAAACCACACCAAGCCAGTCGTACAATCGCTCCGTAGCAATACCGCCGCGCATGTCTCGCAGTACCCGCGTCAGCAGTTTCACAGGCAGCTCCCCCATGCAGGTGTACCGTCCGGTTTCCCCTACCAGGAACGGCCTGTAGTCCTCAAACCTCGCCGCTATGCCGTCCAGCAGTTCGGCCAACTGGTCCGGCGTCGACTCCTTGGGAACATGCCGCGTCCAAAAATCTGCGTACTCGCCGGTTCGATCCGCGAGTTTCGGCGCCCTCAAGTACGCTTGCACTTCCCCGATGGACAGCACTCCCGGAAAGAGAGCCCTCAGCAGAAGGCCCAATAGCTCGTCCTGCGAAGCGTCGGGCGCCCATTTGTCGATCTCGTCCAACATCTTCACGAGTACCTCGGGTCCACAACTGCCCCGCGCGTGATAGGCGACCAACACGTCGAGCGTCGCACACCGAACTCCCCAATTCCACGTCTGATCGTGTACCGCTTCCTCCAACGTGTCCGAGAGCGCGGGCAGCGGTTCGCCGTCCGCCAGCATCTGCATCAACAGCATTACGTAGGACTGGTGCTCGTGGTCCCGCCGGTCCTCTGCCAGGATTCCCCGAAAGGTTCCTTCCAGTTCGGGCGACACGATCCCGCCGATGCCATGCACCTTGAAGAGGTTGCGTGTGCACCACGGATTCCAACTCGATTCCCGGCGCAACTTCAGCAGGATGTCCCGCTTTTCGTCGACCGAGTAGGTATCGCGGTCACCGGCGTAGATCAGCCCACTAGCGTCCAACCAGCTAAGCTCCCTCCTCGAGCGCTTGTTGTGTACAGCCAGCCAGGATGCGAAGTTCATGAACGACGGCACCAGTTCGCCGTCGAATCCGGTAATCAGTGCGAGAATCCGCCCCAGAGGAAGCCCATTATTGATGAGTCCAGAGACGTGCCGGGCCGCGAGAAACTCCGCGATCTGCCGGTGCGCCGGCGCCAGCTTCCCTTCTGAGATCCCCTCGAACAGTCGTGTTCCCAAGGCCTGTCTCGCACGGCCCCGCGCCTCACTGTCGACTTCCATAATCGAAGGGAAGTCGCCATCGGGTTCGGCCCTGTCCGGCAGTGTATAGCCCGCTCCGCCGGAAAGGAGCTGAGCGGCGCAGAGCCGCCCCGCGGCCCCGATCAATGGATCGATATCGCCGGCCGACGGGTTCGCAGCCAAGTGATCTCCGTTTGGCTCTCGGGCGAGCATTCGACACGCCTGCTCGAACGTCTCTCTCTGGGAGTCCGGCCATTTCCCCTCCAACACCGACTTGGCCAATAGGTCGAGGTTTTGCGGGTTTGTCAGCAGCTTGTCGACGTTGCGCTGCCGCGCCGCCGCGATGAAACTGTCGGTATCCTCCACTCCAAATTTGTTGGCGAGAATGTCCTCGATGTCCCGCTTCGACAACGGATCAAGGCGCATCACGGTGACGGAACCGTCCGGTGCGACTTCCCTCAGCCGGTCCCGGTCGGTTGCCGCCATCCAATCCGCCCACCGACAAGACAGCCTGAAGGCCGGACATTCCAGTTCATGCAGCTTCCTCCGAACATCGTCGAGCGGCGTCCGGCCGTCCTCGGTTCCCGCGCGCGCCTCGTCGAGTCCGTCCAGGAAGAGGGTCGTATTGCGCCACTCAGGCTTGTCGAATGTTCGGAAGTCGCGAACTGTGACGTACTTCCCGCCCTGCCTCGTTGCCTCGGTCTCGAATGCGGTTGTCTTACCAGCACCTGGCTCTGCGATGAGCACATACGCAGAGGCGTCGGCGTAGGCGGTCAGCGGCCTCGTGATGCCTTCCCCTTCCCGTTGCGCCTCGCCCGCGTTGACCACCGTGCAGGTCCTCGGGACCACATAGGTCTTGTCCGCGTTCATAGCCCGATCAAACCAGTGCCTTCCGCCAACCGCAGATTTCCTTGCCGCTCTCCCGCCAGTCCGCGCAATCATAACTGCGGTCCGCCTTTCGGCCAGTTCCTCGTTGCTTTCGGCAGCCTGCCTCCGCGCCTCGCGTGCGCTGCATCAGTTTGCCCGCCCCGGAGATTTCGTCGACAAATTTTCACACATGGCTTGTCCTCAATGGCTGTGTACAAATCTACCGGATAGTGTCCAGCGTTCGCCGTCACGGCGCGGGTGAAGTCACACCGCGCCCCGTGCGCGGCGTCTGGTCCAGTCCGCCGCAATCCGCTCTTTTCGCGTGCCCGCCTGCTTCACCAGCGCGACGTGATAGGGTCCCGCCGTGTCCAAGATGCAGCACGATTCTACTTCACCAGAGGCGGTCGCCGCGAACGACTGGCTGCGGAGGCCGCGCATTTGCAGGGGATCGCGGGCAATCCCCTGTCGGCGGAAGAGAGCTCCATGTTCGAGATATTCGAGCGCGAGGAGTGGTCGCCCGAGCAGCGCCGCGCCCATATCGCCCGCCGGATCAGGGACCGCGGCCGCATCGTCGCGGCGGGATGAGCGACCGCCACTACTGCTATCGGCCTGACTTCATCGTTCTCAGGCTGGACATCCGGGACGCCGTCCCCCGGTGCGTCTCGGATGGACGAATGGAAACCCCATCATGACGCCCGAGCGTCCACTTTAAATTGCGGCGCCCTTACCCTTTCCCGACCGGCCTGATCTCATGGCGAATCACCGTTGGCGCGTTGTGAAAGGCAACCATCATGGTTCCCTGGAAGTACGCCCAACTGGGTGTTTCGGACTCGTTCTGGTCGGCGTCCCACCCGACGCCTAGCTTCATGCGGTAGAGGTCGCCTTTCGGGCGGGCGACAGACTTGTTGTCAAGGAGGGCATCGTAGAGGTACATCGCGGACTCGATCACGACGAGGTGAGCGAATCGTTCGGTCGGTACGGCCGCGGGAGGCGGAGGAGGTGGTGGTTCGGTTCGCGTCCCCCCTCCAGCGTCTCGCTCCAACTGGCCTCCCGACACCCATCGATGGATCGTCCGTCGATCCACACCAAACCGTCGCGAAGGCTCCGCCCTGGTCACGCCTCTTTCCAGATAGTGCCTTAACAGCATCCTTGTCTCCCATCCGTGCATCGGTACGCCGCTCCATTCCTGTTGGCTTTTCCCAACAGACTGGCCCGACGTACACGTCCTCGCAATCTTCAATGTGGGACATTTTCGATTGACACAAATGGGACATTTACAGTTGTCCGCTACAGTCCACCAAATCGGGTCAACTCCAGTCAAGAGATGCATCGCGTTTGCGTTGCAGTCATGGCCGCGGGAAGCGAGGCCCGTGAATGGGGGGCGCAAGCCGGATCGAGTCGGTGGACTTCGCCTCCGACGCCTTGTTGGATAGCCGAGGTTTCCCGTGTGCTCTGCGGCATCGACGAATTCACCCGGGAGTGCCTGGACACCATCGTGGACAACTCCATTGATCTGCTCCCCGTTTTGTCCTATGCCCCAACACAAGGCCAGCCTCACCCGCCGGCGCGTGATCCTGGTTTGCTCTTTATCGTGCTCGTGGCCGTTGTGACGGATTCCTGTGCGTCACGAGGCTACAGGTGTGCATGTTTGTGCGACCCGCGATGTATGGAGGGAGTGAGAAGTCATGTCACCTACGCCGAAGGTTCCGTACACGGTTGACGAACTGATCTTGGCGTTGGATTTCTATTTGACGCATGGGTCGCCGCCCCGGCAAGAGACCCGTGAGCAGTTTGTCGCGTTGATGCGATTGATGCATCCACACTCGGCAAAGAGCGTAGAAGCGCAGCTTAGGAACTTCGCGTCTCTGGATTCCGGCCCCGGCCTTTCTAACGCGTCCACATGGGCTGAATGGGTATGGGCAGAACTAGGGGAAAACCCCGAGCGGTGCAGGGAAATGGCGGACAAGATACGGAAGCGGGCTGGGAGTGCTTGATTTGAGGTTCTCGATTCCGCGCCGTGAAGCGACACGCTTGCGCCGGGTTATGAGTGATGAGTCTATGAGTTCTATGAGTCCCGGCCTCGGTGTTGAAATAGTGTTGAAGATACGGGTTGGCGCTGAATTCCCAAGCCTCTCACTGGCCCGTTCGCGATCACGATTTATTCCAGTAAATCAATAGGTTATGTACTTTCAACCGGTTCACCGAGCCATGGCAGGAAACTGCCAATAAGGGAAATCGACGCTCATACGAGCCGAACGAAGAGCTCGTTGGCGAGCAACAGCCCCCGTGCCGCAAACCGCAGCCGTTGGTTTTCTTCGACCAGCAGCCCCTCCGATAACCAGTCCGCGATTTCAGAGAAGGCCTCCATGGGCCTCGTTCCGAACCGCCGACTAAACCCCGGCACCGAAACACCCCCGATCATCCGCAGCCCGGTGAACAGGTGCTCCCCCATGGCTTGACGAAGTTCCGGACGCTCGCGCTCGGTTACAGCGTCGCCGGTCTCGCCGGCGCGGCGCATGTAGCCTGTCGGTAAGCGCTCGTTCTGCCAGCGTTCTCCCAAGGGGTCGCCCGGCATTCGGTGATGGCTGTGGGCGCCGGCGCCGATGCCGAGGTAGTCGCCGCCTTCCCAGTAGTTGAGGTTGTGGCGGGATTCGAGGCCGGGGTGGGCATAGTTGGAGATTTCGTAGCGTTCCAGGCCGGCGTCGGCCAGGGTGCTCTGGATGCGGGCGGCCATCTCGATCTCCACCTCTTCGTCCAAGGGCTTCAGATGGCCTTGCCGGTAGCGGGTGTGGAAGGGCGTGCCTTCCTCGATGGTGAGGTTGTAGGCGGAAAGGTGCGGCGGCTCGTTTTTCAGGGCCTGTGAAAGGTCGTGGCTCACGCCCTCCACGGTCTGGCCGGGGATTCCGTAGATCAGGTCGAGGCTGAAGTTGTCGAAGCCTGCCTTCCGGACGCTTCCGAGGGCCTGGCGCGTTTCCTCGGCGCTGTGCACACGGCCCAGGAACTGGAGCAGCTTGGCATCGAAGCTCTGCGCTCCGATGCTGATGCGGTTGACGCCGCAACTCCGATAGTCGCGGAAGCGGCCGGCATCCACCGCGCCGGGGTTCGCTTCCAGCGTGATCTCCATTTGCTCATCGAAACCGAACAGCTTGGTGGCTTCGTCGAGCACGGCGCCGATGCTGGTCCCCTGAAAGGTCGACGGGGTGCCGCCGCCGAAGAAGATCGTCTTGATGGAACGGCTCGTCCAGGCTTCCCGCTCGGAATAGTGGCGCAGTTCCCGCAGCAACGCCTGCGTGTACTCGTGCTCCGGAATCCGCGCGGCGACGTGCGAGTTGAAGTCGCAGTAGGGGCACTTGCTGACGCAGTAGGGGATATGCACGTAGAGGGAGAATGATTCCGGCATGTTCGTTTTCGGGGTCATGCCATCGTAGACTACTCCGCCGGCAACGACGGCCGCAAGGCGGCAGGGTCCGGCGCGTCAGGGCAACCAGCCTCCCGATCTCGTTGGATACCCCCATCGGAGCATTCCGCCGGAGAACCCGCCGCGCCCTCAGAACCGCACCCTGAGGTCGAGCAACACGCCGTGCTCGGTCCCGCCGTCGCCGTCCTCGCGGCGCTCGCCCGATAGTTCCAACCCGAGGTCCGCCCGCCACCCGTCGAAGCGCGTCCCGACCCGCAGCCGCCGGCTCTCCGACAACCCCGCCTCCACGAACGGCGTCAACAGA
>JAPOQB010000001.1 GCA_026710965.1 Deltaproteobacteria bacterium
ACAAACTTGGCAATAGACCCGGAACTGCTGAACAAGGCACTGGAAGTCGGGGGCGAGGGAACGAAGAAGGCCACCGTCAACAGGGCCTTGCGCGAGTTCATTGCACGGCGAGAGCAGGAACGGCTCTTGGAGCTGTTCGGCAAACTCGACTGGGACGACGATTACGACTACAAGCGTGAACGGACCCGCGGGTGACGCTGTTCGTAGACACCAGCGTCTGGTCCCTCGCCCTGCGCCGGGATTCGCCACCTGAAGGACCTGAAGTGCGACGCTTGCGTGACGCACTTGGCGGCGGCGAGGCGATTCACACGACCGGGATCGTGCTGCAGGAACTGTTACAGGGCTACCGGGGACCGCAAGCCCGGGCGCGGATCGTGGAGCGTTTCGCGGCGCTTCCCGTGATCCTCCCCATGCGCGACGACCACATTGCCGCGGCCGAACTGCGCAATGAGTGCCGCCGTCGCGGTGTTCATGCGGGCACCATCGACGCGCTGCTCGCCAGGCTTTGCATCCGGCACGATCTTACGATGCTTTCGACGGACCATGACTTCAGCCACATCGCAAATTGGACGCCGCTTCAACTTTGGCACGGCCCATGACCGGCTAGTCTTCGGTTCATCCCCGCTACGGCGCAGAGCCGGTTCAAAGGTCCCGCAGGAAGGTGTCCAGCGCGACGACGCACTCGGACTCGGTCAGAGTCGGGGCGTGACCCGTTTTGGGCACGGTGATCAGGCGGGCTTCGGGATACTCTCGGCCCATGCGCGCGAAGCATTCCTCGGAAAGCACGTCCGAGGCTTCGCCCCGGAAGGCGAGCAGCGGGATCGGGCGCAGTCCCCGGAAAACAGTCCAGAGGTCGGCGCTCGCACCTGGAGTTCCGAGAATCGGCTTGACGATATTCACATCCCAATCGAAGTGGAGTCGCCCGTCCTCGCCCTCGCGATAGGTATTGCGGACCATCTCCTCGAACATCGCCTCGGTCTGAAATGCGGTAGCGGGCATCTGCGTCTTGATCGCCTCCGCCGCGCTCGCCCAGTCCGGCTGCGGGTGGTCGACGCCGATGTAGTCAAGGACGCCGTTCAACGTTGCCTGTTCGATCTCCGGGCCCACGTCGTTGAGCACCAAGCCCGCGAGGGTCAACGGCATGAACGCCCCGAGCCCCATCGTCAGCAAGCCGCCGAACGAAGTTCCCACCACGACGACCCGATGGACATGGGCGAAGGTCAGCAACTGGGCGATGTCGTTGAGATAGGTTCCAGGGTGGTAGTTGCGCCATTCCGGGTCGTAGTCGGAACGTCCCCGGCCGCGCAGGTCGGGGCACAGCACCCGCCGCTCTCCCGCAAGCCTGCGAGCGAGGCCGTGGAAATCCCGGGCGTTTCGGAAAAGCCCGCCCAGGCAGAGCACCGGCGTTGCCGCCGAGGCGGGGTCGCCGTAGTCGCGATAGTAGAGGCCGAGGCCGTCCGGGGCGGTGAACCGGTGCTCGCGATACGCCATCGCCGCTGCCGTCACACGTTGAACCTGATGTGCATGACGTCTCCGTCCTGCACCCGGTACTCCTTGCCTTCGAGGCGGAGCTTGCCGGCGGAGCGGCAGCCGGACTCGCCGCTGTGCTCGATGTAGTCGCCGTAGGAGATGACCTCGGCGCGGATGAAGCCGCGTTCGATGTCGGAGTGGATCTTGCCGGCGGCGTGGACCGCGGCGGTGTCCCGGGTGATGGTCCAGGCGCGCACCTCCATGGGGCCGGCGGTGAAGAAGCTCATGAGGCGGAGGTGTTCGTAGGCGTGGCGGATGAAGCGGTCCCGGGCGGTCTCGGCGAGCCCCAGCTCCGACAGGAACTCGGCCCGCTCGCCAGCGTCGAGCTGGGCGATTTCCATCTCGAGCTTGCCGCAGACCGGCACCACGGTCAGGTTCTCCGTCCGCGCGTATTCCGCGACGTCGTCGGGCAGGGGCTCCTGTAGCGCCGCCTCTTCGGAATTGTAGACCACCAGCAAGGGCTTCTCGCTCAGGAAGGCGAAGCCCGACAGCAGGGTCCGTTCCTCCGGCAGGAACTCCAGGCCGCGGAGCGGGCGTTCCTCCTCCAACGTGCTTTGGCAGCGCGTCAGAAGAGCCGTTTCCATCTCCCGCTCCCGGGCCTTCACGGCTTCCTTCCGGATCCGCTCCAGACGCTTCTCGATGATCGCGAGGTCGGCCAGTATCAACTCGGCCTGAAAGGCGTTGAGGTCCCGCACCGGCGCCGGAGGCTCGTCGGCCAGCGGGTCGTCGAAGGCCCGGACCACCTGGACCATGGCGTCCACCTCGCGCAGTTGCACCACGGACTGGTTCTCCAGCGCCGCCTTCCGCTCCTGGGACGGCGGAAAGTCCAGGAAGGTCACTTCCGCGTACTTCTTTTCCTTGGGATGGACGATCTCGCTCAGCGCATCCACGCGAGGGTCCGGAACCTTGACCACCGCCATGGCCGCCTCGTGGCGGGTCTCGAAACCGCCCACCGCGGCGCTGAGGCCGGTGAGGGCGTTGTAAAGCGTGGTCTTGCCCGCCCGTGAGAATCCTGTGAGTCCGACT